>NZ_JBHYXD010000163.1:0-11080 GCF_042751995.1 Streptomyces sp. NPDC059371
ACCCTCACACCTCGCGTCAGTCATCCACTGTCTCCCCCGCCCCGCCCCCGGATCGGCCGGGACTACCGGATCGTGGCCGTGTCGATCACGAAGCGGTAGCGCACGTCGCTCGCCAGGACCCGCTCGTACGCCTCGTTGATCTCGGACGCGTCGATCAGTTCGATCTCGGCGCCGAAGCCGTGCGTGGCGCAGAAGTCCAGCATCTCCTGGGTCTCCTGGATGCCGCCTATGCCGGAGCCCGCGAGGGTCTTGCGGCCGCCGATCACCGAGAACAGGTTGAGCCGGACCGGCTCCTCGGGCGCGCCCACGTTCACGAAGGCGCCGTCCGTACGCAGCAGGGCGAGGTAGGCGTCCAGGTCCAGCGGGGCGGAGACGGTGGACAGGATGAGATCGAACGTGCCGCGCAGCGCCTTGAAGGTCTCCGGGTCGCTGGTGGCGTGGTAGTGGTCGGCGCCGAGCTTCAGGCCGTCGTCCTTCTTGCGCAGCGACTGGGAGAGGACCGTGACCTCGGCGCCGAGCGCGTGGGCGATCTTGACGCCCATGTGGCCGAGACCTCCCATGCCGAGGATGGCGACCTTCTTGCCGGGGCCGGCGTTCCAGTGCTTGAGCGGGGAGTACGTGGTGATGCCGGCGCAGAGCAGCGGCGCGGCGACGTCCAGGGAGATGCCGTCGGGGATGCGCAGGGTGTAGTTCTCGTCGACGACGATCTTCTGGGAGTAGCCGCCGTAGGTGGGCTCACCGTCCTTGCCGACGGCGTTGTACGTGCCGACGCCGCCGCCGGTGCAGTACTGCTCCAGACCGGCCCGGCAGTTGTCGCACTCGCGGCAGGAGTCGACGAGGCAGCCGACGCCCACGCGGTCGCCGACCTTGAACTTGGTGACGCCGGAGCCGACCTCGGCGACGATGCCGGCGATCTCGTGGCCCGGCACCATGGGGAAGGCGGCCTTGCCCCAGCCCTCGCGGGCCTGGTGGATGTCGGAGTGGCAGATGCCGGCGAACTTGATGTCGATCAGGACGTCGTGCTCCCTGACCGCGCGGCGCTCGATGGTGGTGCGCTCCAGCGGAGCCTTGGCGGCGGGCGCGGCGTACGCAACGACAGTGGTCATGCCGGAGTTCTCCTCGGGAGGGGGGTGGTCCGTGCCCGGCTGTCTCGCGCCGGGCACGGCGTCAAGCCTGCCCGATCCCGCACGGCTCACCCAGACCACGGTTCTGCGTACGTTCGCTGGTCCTACCACTGGCGGGGTCAGGCTCGGCGGCGTACGACCGGTTGATACTGGAGGCATGGATGAACAGCCCTCCGCAGAGCCCGCCGGGGAAGCGGCCCTCCCCCTCGACCGGCGTGCCGAGCTGAGCGAGTTCCTGCGCAGCCGCCGTGCCCGGCTGAAGCCGGAGGACGTCGGGATGCCCGACTTCGGGCGGCACCGCCGGGTGCCCGGACTGCGCCGTGAGGAGCTGGCCCAGCTCGCCGGGGTGTCCGTCGCGTACTACACGCGCCTGGAGCAGGGGCACGGACGCAATGTGTCGGCGGAGGTGCTGGACGCCATCGCGAAGGCGCTGCGGCTGACGGATGCCGAGCACAACCACCTCACGCACCTCGCGAAGCCCAAGCAGCACAAGAAGCGGCAGGCGGCGCGGCCGCAGCAGGTGCGCGGCTCCCTGCGTCAGCTTCTCGACACCCTCGACGGCGTCCCCGCGTACATCACCGGACGGCGCTCCGACGTGCTCGTGTGGAACCGGATGGCGGCGGCCGTCTTCGGAGACTGGTCGGAGCTGCCGCCGCAGGAGCGGAACTGGGCGCGGATGGTCTTTCTGCGGCCCGAGTACCGGGATCTTTTCGTGGAGTGGGAGCAGAAGGCGATCGACATCGTCTGTCTGCTGCGCATGGACGCCGGCTGCCATCCGGACGATCCGCGGCTGGCCGCGCTGGTCGGGGAGCTGTCCGTGAAGAGCGAGGACTTCCGGCGGCTGTGGGCGACGCACGACGTGAAGGAGAAGAGCCACGGGGTGAAGCTGCTGCGGCATCCGCTGGTGGGCGACCTCGCGTTGCAGTTCGAGTCGTTCCGGCTGGTCGGTGACTCCGAGCTGGCGCTGGTCACGTATCACGCGGAGCCGGGGTCGAGCTCGGCTCAGGCGCTGCGGCTGCTCGCGTCGTGGGGGACGGACGCGACCCGCGCGGGCGCGTCCTCACCCCACTGACGGAACCCGGTCGGGGCCGGGCGGAGCGGCGCGTACGGCGGCGAGCACGGCTCACGGCCGGACGGCGGCACCGTACGCGGGTGCATCCGGCTCAGGGCCGGTACGGCGACACCGAACGCGGATGAACCCGGCTCACGGCCGGTACGGCGGGCACCGTACGTGGGTGCATCCGGCTCAGGGCTGGTACGGCGGCGCGGCTCCCCAGGTCCACTTCGGTACGGGCTGCTCCGCCGGCGGTGTCGCGTCCGGGCCGGAGAAGTACACGGCCAGCCTCGTGCCCCACTCGGCGTAGGCGAGGAAGGCCGAGCGGAACTCGGCGTCGGTGGGGAGTCCCGCGTCGTCGGCGGCGTCCTGGAGGAGGTTCACCCAGCGGCGGCGCTGGACCTCCGTGATGCCCTTGCCCAGGTGCTTGGCGACCATGTGACCGTGGCCGCCCTGGGCCTCGGAGTACCCCGGCGGTCCGCCGAAGACCTCGCCGAGCCAGAGGGCCACGTGGGCGGCGTGTTCGGGCGCGAGGCCCGCGAACAGCGGCGCGAGGAGGTCGTCCTTGAGGACCTTGCCGTAGAACGCCTCGGTGAGACGGGCGAAGGCCTCGGCGCCGCCCGCCCAGGCGTAGAGCGTGGGCACGGAGGCGCCCTGGCCGCGCACGGAGGTCGGTTTGTAGTGGCGCATCTCCTCGATGCTGCCGATGTACGGGCGGATCTCGGCGAGGAAGTCCGGGAAGAGCTCGGAGGCGCGGAAGCCCTCGATGTGGTCCTTGGTCGAGGTCCAGGTGATCCTCAGGACGAAGTGCTCGAAGTCCTCCTCGCAGCGGGCGAGTTCGTAGTCGACGCACTGCGGGGCGGCCGCGAGCTGGACGGCGGCACGGGTGTAGGCGGCCAGGAACGCGGCCGACTGCTCCTCGGGAATGCGGTACCGGATGTATTCGACTGTCGAGACGGTCATGTCTCCACACAAACACGGAAGGGCCACCGGAAGCTCTGTTTCCGGTGGCCCTTTCGCTGCGGGCTCATTCCTGCGGGGCGCGTGCGCGCCGCCACTACAGTGCCGCGTTCTCCTTGACGGTGATCTTGCCCTTGCGGATCGTCGCGACGCGCGGGGCCTTCTTCGCGATCGCGGAGTCGTGCGTGACCATGATGAAGGTCAGGCCGTGCTCCTTCCACATGGCTTCGAGCACCTCCATGATCTCGTCGCGCATGCTCTCGTCGAGGTTGCCGGTGGGCTCGTCGGCGAGCAGTACCTTGGGCTGCTTGACCAGGGCGCGGGCGATCGCCACGCGCTGCTGCTGACCGCCCGAGAGCTCGGCGGGCAGATGCCCGAGGCGCTCGGCGAGCCCCACGGACTCCAGGGCCGCGGCGGCCCGCTCCCGCCGTTCCTTCGCCTTGACCCGCAGCGGTACGAGCGCGGTCTCGACGTTCTCCTGGGCGGTGAGCGTGGGGATCAGGTTGAAGCTCTGGAACACGAAGCCGATGTTCTCGCTGCGCACCTTGGTGAGCTTCGCCTCGGACAGCTTCGCCATGTCGACGCCGTCGAGTTCGACGCTGCCCTCGGTGGGACGGTCGAGCCCGCCGAGCATCTGGAGCAGGGTGGACTTGCCGCCGCCGGTGGGGCCCTGGATGACGAGCCGGTCGCCGTCGCCGATCGTCAGGTCGATCCCGGCGAGCGCGTTGATCGATTCCTTGCCCCGCACATAGCGCTTGATGACGCCTCTGAGTTCGTACATGGTGTTACTCCTGGGATACGTAAGTACGTGAGGGGCGGGGCTTATTCGACGCGGCGCAGGGCGTCGGCGGGACGCAGCCGGGAGGCGCGCCAGCCGCCGAAGGCTCCGGCGATCAGGCCACCGGCCACGGCCAGGCCCACCGCGATGACGATGGTGTTGACGCTGACGGGCGCGGTGAGCGCGACGTCGAGGGCCTTGGAGGCGCTCTCCCGCGCCGGGCCGCCGAAGCCGCCGCCACCGAAACCGCCGCCGCCTCCGCCACGGCCCGCACTCGCCACCTGGGCCTGGAGGTTGGGGCTGATCTCGGTGACGACGTAGGCGCCCGCGAGGCCGAGGGCGATGCCGAGGACGCCGCCGACCAGACCGTTGACGATGGCCTCGCCGACCACCTGGCGGGTCACGCGGCTCGACGTCCAGCCGAGCGCCTTGAGGGTGCCGAACTCACGCACACGGCGGGAGACGGCGGAGGAGGTGAGCAGACCGGCGACCAGGAACGCGGCCACGAGCACCGCGATCGACAGCCACTTGCCGACGTTCGAGGCGAGGTTGGAGGCGGTGGACAGGGAGCCGGAGACCGTGTCCGCGAGGTCGGCGGAGGTGGTGACCGTCGTACCCGAGATGTTCTTCTGGATGGTGCTCTTCACGCCGGCGATCTGCTGCGAGTCCGAGGCCTTGACGTAGATCGTCGTGACCTTGTTCTTGGAGTCGCTGAGCGTCTGCGCCTGCTGGAGCGGAATGTAGAGGTTGGCCGCCGCGTCGCCGCTGTCGGGCGTCGCGATACCGATGATCTTGTACTTGACGCTCTTGACGGTGACGGTGCCACCGAGCTTGAGCTTCTTCTCCTTGGCGTACGACTTGTCCGCGACGACGACCTTGGCGTTCGTCTCGGAGGTCTTGAACGTACGACCACTGGTGATCTTCGACGAGGTCAGGGGGCCGAGGGCCGGCTTGGTGACGTCGGTGCCGTAGACCGTGTAGTTGTTGACGTCGAAGTTGGCGCCGCCGCCCTCGACACGGCCCTGCGGGGACTGCTGGGCCCCGGGGCCGCCCTGCCGGCTGCCGCCGCCGCTGTTCGGGTCCTGCTTGAACTGGCCGCGGGTGAACTGGCCGTTGATGCGGACGACCTGGAGGCTCAGGCCGCCGACGGAGTCCGCGACGCCCTGCTGCGCGTCGACCTTGGAGACGGTCGAGGAGGCCAGGGTCTGGAAGCCCTGGACCATGACGCGGTCGCTGCTCTGATCCTTGTCGGAATCGCTGTCGTTCGCGTCGAAGTTGAAGCGGGGGCGGTCGCTGGTGCTCTGGGCGGCGGCGGCCTTGGTGACCGTCATGTCGGTCCCGAGCCCGTACAGGGACTGCAGGACCTTGCCCTGGGCCTTCTCCATGCCCGAGGACACGGAACTGACCACGATGACCAGGGCTATGCCCAGGGCGAGCCCGGAGGCGACGACGAGGGCCGCCTTTCTGCGGCGGCGCAGTTCGCGCCTCAGGTAGGTGAAGAACATGCGCCGCAAGCTAGTTACGGCGCGTGATGAAGGAATAAGGCCGAAATAAGAGAACCATGAGAAGGCTGTGGCCGGGCCCAGAAATCTTTGGGAGACACCGGTGCGGGAGACGCCGATGCGCGTGAACACCGATGCGCGAGACGCCGATGCGCGTGAACACCGGTGCGGGAGACGCCGATGCGGCGGCGGCCCGTGGGGGCCACCGCCGCATCGGTGTTCACTCGCTCGCGCCCGGCCTCGGCCGGTCCGCCGGACGGGGCTCGGCCTCGGCCGGGCTCCCGCGCCTCGGGATCAGGCGGCCGAACCGGCCTTCCAGGCCGCCCAGTCCAGGTTCCAGCCGTTGAGGCCGTTGTCCGGGGCGATGGTCTTGTCGCCGGTGTTCTTGACGACCACGACGTCACCGATCAGCGAGTGGTTGAAGAACCACGCGGCCGGCGTGTTGGCGTCGTTGGCACCCTTGGTGTCGGACAGGCCGACACAGCCGTGGCTGGTGTTGACGGAGCCGAAGATGGACTTCGCGCCCCAGTAGTTGCCGTGGATGAAGGTGCCGGAGTTCGACAGACGCATCGCGTGCGGCACGTCCTTGATGTCGTACTCGCCCTTGCCGTCGTCGTTCGTGAAGCCGACGGTCGAGCCGTCCATCCGGGTCTCCTTGAACTTCTGGGAGATCACCATCTGGCCCTGGTACGTGGTGTGGTCCGGAGCACCCGCGGAGATCGGGATGGTCTTGACGACCTTGCCGTCCTGGGTGACCTGCATCGTCTTGGTCTTGGCGTCGACGATGGAGACCTGGTTGCGGCCGATCTTGAAGGTGACCGTCTTCTGCTGCACGCCGTAGACACCGCTCGCGCCCTGGACCCCGTCGAGGTTCAGCTTGAGGGTGACGGTGGAGCCGCCCGTCCAGTAGTCCTCCGGGCGGAAGTCCAGGCGGTTGGCGTTGAACCAGTGCCCGACGACCTCCTGGCCGCTGCTGGAGGTGACGGTGATCCCCTTCTGCACCGCGGCCTTGTCGGTGATCGCCTTGTCGAAGTTGATCGAGACCGGCATGCCGACACCGACGGTGGAACCGTCCTCGGGCGTGAAGTTGCCGATGAAGCTGTTGGTGGGGGAGACCGTGGTGAACGACGCGTTCTCGTGGGCCGTGCGGCCCTCGGAGTCGGCGGCCTCGGCTGCGATCTTGTACGTGGTGGCGCGGTCGAGGCGGTTCAGCGGCTTCCAGCTCTTCTTGTCCGGCGATATCTGACCGGCGACGGCGGTGCCGGACGCGGTCTTCATCGTGACGGACTTGAGCGTGCCCTTGCTGACCGTGACGGCGGTGCCGTTGTTGATCGAGGCGTTGTCGGAGCCGTCCTTGGGCGTGATCTTGATCAGGGCCTCGGACGTCTTCTTGGCCGCGGCCTCGTCGACCTTGGCCTGCGACGTGGAGTCGCCGCCGTCCGACGCGCCGGCCTTGTCGTCGCCTCCGCTGCACGCAGAGAGCACCAGCACCCCGCCGAGCAGTGCGGACGCCGCCACAAGACGCTTGCGCCGCTTACTGATCGTCATCACACGCTTCTCCATCGTCGCCGATTCCCGAAAAGGACTACGGCAGTCCCGTAACTACTAAGAACGCCGCAACCGGTTACTCCCGTTCCACTTCCCTCGGAAGTGTGGCTCACGCCACGTGCGCCGCATCCGGCCACAAGGACCGAAACGGTACGGAGGGTCGCTGCCGGGAGACACGGAGGCGGCCCGTGCCGCGCCGGGGGCAAGAAGCCCCGGACGGCGGTCGCCGGCCGGGGTCACGCCCCCCGGACCGCGTCAGCCGCGCACGTCTTCCTCGTCGTCCTCTTCGGCATCATCCTCGTCGATGTCCCAATCCGGCGAATCAGGATCGTAGTCAACGGGCTCACTGCTCCACGACGCCTGCGCGAGTTCCACTCCGGGCACCTCGCTGACCAGGTCGAACGGGTCGACGAGATAAGCCAGGGCTTCCGCAGTGTCTTCCGTCACTGCACCCTCGGCGTGCGCCCTTTCCTCGGCCGGCATGTCCGCATCATCGCTGATCCGGCCCAGTGCGGCCCGGGTGACGGCGTCGGCGTCGCCGATCTCCAGCACGAGTTCGACACGAAGCCGGACAAATTGTGAAGTCTCAGGGGTACTCATGGGAGGGAGCGTACGGCTCCTGGCGTGCGCGACTTTCCCACGACCCACGCCTTTCATTAGCATCGGCCCGCACGGCCAATTCGCAAGCGCCACAAGGGGATCGATATTTCGTGTCCGCCGCACGTCGATCGTTGCTGACCGCCACCGCAGCGGGGACCCTCCTGGGTGCCCTGTGGTTCGTCCCGTCCGCCAACGCGACCCAGGACGTACCGTCACCGAGCGCGACGACGTCGGCGTCCGCGGCACCGACCGTCACCGCGACGACGCGAATGTCCACCGATTCGGGCGACAGCGGGGCCCGTACGGTCTCCGACGACAACGGGCCGAACGCACTCTCCGACGGCAACGGGCCGCGCGCGCAGTCCGGTGACAACGGGACCCGGCTCGCGGACACGGGCGCCGTGGACACCACGCCGTATCTCGTCGGCGGCACGCTCTTCCTCGGTCTGGGCGCCGGATTCGTGGCGTATTCCGTGCGCCGAGAGCGCATGATTGCCTACTGAGCGCACCGACCGCGTTCCGGACAACCCACAGGGAAGCCATGCGAAAGCTGAGCGAGCTGACCGACGTCGAGGAACCGGCCTGGCCGCTGCTGTCCAAGGTGCTCGCCGCCAGCGGGGTGTCCATGGAGGTTCCCCCCGTGGACCTGGACCTGGGCCGCGCGAGCCTGCTCCAACTCCAGGTCACGGCACGGTCGTGGCTGGGCGGGATGGTGCTCAACTGCGGTGGTGTGGTGCTGGACAGCGGATGGCTGCGGATCTACGGCAGTCCGGTCGAGGACTCCTCCACGGGGCTGCCGGGCGGCACGACGGACCTGCCCTCGCTGGCCGAAGTCAACGGATTCCCCGAATACTTCGATCCGGACTGGCGCCCGCAGGACGGCGGGCTCGTCGTCGGCCACGACGTGCTGGGCGGGGTGTTCGTCCTCAACGGCCCCGACCCCGAGTCGGTGGGGCGTCCAGGTCATCCCGGCGAGGTCGTGTACTTCGCGCCGGACTCGCTGAAGTGGGAGTCGCTCGAAGTGGGCCACGGGGCATGGCTCCAGTGGCTCCTGCACGAGGGCACGGACCATTTCTACGACACGCTGCGCTGGCCCGGCTGGCGGGCCGAGTCCGGCGCCCTCACGGGCATCCAGGGGCTGTCCGTGGTGCCGTTCCTGTGGTCGGCGGAGGCGCGGCGCGACCTCATGTCGACCAGCCGCCGAGCGGTGCCGCTGGCCGAACTCCTCAGCCTGCACCGGGATTTCGCCCTGAAGCTGGACGGGGTGGACCCGGGTTTCCTCGGCGACGTCTGAACCCCCGCGACACGGGCCCGGTCACGGCTCCGGCCGCCGCGAGAACCGGTCTCCCGCCCCCCGAGACCGGGCAGCTCACACGGCGGCCCCGCAACCCGAGGCACATGCCAGGGAGTTACGGGGCCACGGCGAAGCCGAACCGATCCGGTCAGTCAGGTCAGACCGGTTCATACCAGACCAGGTCAGACCAGGTCTGGTCAGGTCAGACTAGGTCAGGACAGGACAGGACAGGACAGGATAGATCAAGCGGCCCTGCGGCCGCCGGCGCCCTGGCCGCCGTTCTGACCGCCGCGCTGCGGAGCACGCCCGCGGCCGCCGGAGCGACCCGCACCCGCGCCGCCACCGACCTCGCCACGACGGCCCGCGCCGCCACCGGCGTCCGTACGACGGCCCGCGCCGCCACCGGCCTCGGTACGACGGCCCGCGGCCGCTCCTCCCGCTTCCGTGCGACGGTTCGCGCCGGTGCCCGTGCGGCGTCCGGCGGGCGTGCCGCCCGTCGCGGCGCCGGCGTCCGTGCCCGGACGTCCGCCGCGCCGGCGGCGGGCCTGGCCGTCCGAACCGGCGCTCCCGCGTCCGGACGTGTCGCTGTCGGCGACCGCCGGGCGCCGGGCGCCGCCACCGGTGGCACGCCGCGTCTTGGGCCGCGCCTTCGGCTGCTCGACCGGCTGCGGGACCTCGATGACGACCGGGACACCGGAAGGCTCGCGGGCGCCGGTGAGACGGGCGAGTTCCTCGTCGCTGGACTTCACGCGGGCGGTGCGCGGCGTGATGCCCGCGTCCGCCATCAGCCGCGTCATCTCACGCTTCTGCTCGGGGAGCACCAGGGTGACGACGCTGCCGGACTCTCCGGCGCGGGCGGTGCGGCCGCCGCGGTGGACGTAGTCCTTGTGGTCGGTCGGCGGGTCGACGTTGACCACGAGGTCGAGGTCGTCGATGTGGATGCCGCGGGCCGCCACGTTGGTGGCCACGAGCGCGGTGACCTGACCGTTCTTGAACTGGTCGAGGGTGCGGTTGCGCTGCGGCTGGCTGCGCCCGCCGTGCAGGGCGGAGGCCCGGACACCGCTGGCGAGCAGTCGCTTGGTGAAGCGGTCGGCGCCGCGCTTGGTGTCGACGAAGAGGATCACCCGGCCGTCGCGGGCGGCGATCCGCAGCGCGACCGCCTTCTTGTCGGTCTCGTCGGCGACGTGCAGCACGTGGTGCTCCATGGTCGTCACCGCGCTCGCGGACGGGTCGACGGAGTGCACCACGGGGTCGGTGAGGAACATCTTGACGAGCCGGTCGATGTTCTTGTCGAGCGTGGCCGAGAAGAGCAGCCGCTGGCCGCCCGGTTCGACCTGCTTGAGCAGCGCGGTGACCTGCGGCATGAAGCCCATGTCGGCCATCTGGTCGGCCTCGTCCAGCACGGTGATCGCGACCTGGCCGAGGGCGCAGTCGCCGCGCTCGATGAGGTCCTTGAGCCGGCCCGGCGTGGCCACGAGCACCTCGGCGCCGCGGCGCAGCGTGCCGGCCTGGCGGCCGATCGACATCCCGCCCACGGCCGTGACCACGCGCAGGTTGACGGCGGTGGCGTACGGCGTCAGCGCGTCGTCGACCTGCTGGGCGAGTTCGCGCGTGGGGACGAGGACGAGCGCGAGCGGGTGACGCGGCTCGGCGCGGCGGCCGGCGGTGCGGGCCAGGAGCGCGAGCCCGAAGGCGAGCGTCTTGCCGGAGCCGGTGCGTCCCCGGCCGAGCACGTCGCGCCCGGCGAGGGAGTTGGGCAGGGTGGCGCCCTGGATGGGGAAGGGCTCGGTGACGCCCTGGGCCGTGAGGGTCTTCGTCAGGGCGGCGGGCATGTCCAGCGCGTCGAAGGACTCGACCGCGGGCAGTGCCGGCGTGATCGTCTCGGGCAGGGAGAACTCCTGCGGAGGCGCGACCTTGCGGGCGCCGGCGCGGCCGGCTCCCCGGCCCGCGCTCTTCGCGGAGCCGCCGGACTGTGCGGCACGTGCGTTCGCCGGCCGCTTACGGACGGGACGTTCGGATCGAGTCATGCTGGATCTGGTTTCCTTCCTGGGCCCACGGACTGCACACACAGCGCTCACCGACTGCATGAGCTGTCACAGCGCTGAGCCGGGTCCCGCACCCGAAGGGGCGGGACCCCGCTCGGGACAAGCGCTTTCGAACTAGGCGGGAACGATGTTCTCCGCCTGCAGGCCCTTCTGGCCCTGCGTGACCTCGAAGGTG
>NZ_JBHYXD010000164.1:0-10569 GCF_042751995.1 Streptomyces sp. NPDC059371
GACCGGAACCCACCGACCGGAACCCACCGACCGGAACCCACCGACCGGAACCCACCGACCGGAACCCACCGACCGGAACCCACCGACCGGAACCCACCGACCGGAACCCGGCACCGGCCCCGCGCCCTCAGCGCCGCGGCCGACGCGGACCCGGCCGCCCCTCGTCCGGCGAGGGCGGAACCGGCGGCGGGGGAGGAGGCAGCGGCGGCGGCCCGTCCGGCCTCCGCTTCGACGACGGCCCGACCGGCCCGACCGGCCCCACCATCGTCGGCGCCCCGTACACATCCCCCGCCCGATCCTCCGGCTCCGGCTCCCGCAACTCGTCCGGCACCTTCAGATACGGATTGGTGTCAGGGTTCGGCGCCCGGTACGACCCCCGAGGTCGATAGGGCCCAGCCTCCGCGCTGTCACCCGCACCACCAGACCCCCCGGCCCCCCACGCCACCCCGGGAGCCCCGGCGCCCCCGACAACCCCAGCGCTCCCCACAGCCCCAACGCTCCCCACAACCCCAGCACCCTCCACAACCCCCCGCCCCGCAGCGCCACAGACCCGAGCCAGCAACGCCCCCACAGCCCCCGCCCCCGCCCCCCAAAGAGCCCCCAGCACCAGCGCCACCCCCAGCCGTCCCCGCAGCTCGACGCCGGCCCCGAACGCGTCGAACCCGAACACGGACAGGGACGCGTCCACCGACACCTCCGTCAGCCACGCGAGCAGCGGCAGCGCCAGCGCCGTCACGACCCCCAGCCGAAGTGCGCAGCGCCCGGCGAACCGCAGAGCACCGTCCCCTCGTACATCCGGCCCCCCAGGGACTCCTCCCACCGCCGCACTCCCCGCCCGTACGAATGGCGTACGCGCAGCCGTCAGGACGCCCGCGTACAGCATCATCAGAGCGGCCGCGAGCGCCAACAGCCATACCCGCCCGTCGAGTTCGGCGAGCCGCCCGAGGGTGAGGGGCCGGGACGCGTCGGCGGTGAGGAGCTTGTCCAGGGGGTCGGGCAACAGCTTGGCGAGCTCGCCGGTGGCCTTCCCGTCCCAGGGGACGAAGAGCCCGAGGGGTATGGCGAGCCACACGCCGTTGGGCGCGCCGAGCAGCGCGGCTCCCGCGATCCGCTTCGGATGGTCGTCGCCGATCGCCGCGTCCGCGGCCGCCGCGACCCCGGCGAGGACGGCGACCAGCAGGACGGCGACGAGCGAGGAGACGGCCGGCCGCACCGCGCGGTGCACGGCGTCCCAGCCGCGCGGCAGCGGCGTACGCCGGGAGGCCAGCAGCGCGATCAGCAGGACCGAGGCGGCCCACGCGGCTCCGCCGAGCAGGGTCGGCACGGTGTCGACGGAGAACCCCACGGCGGCCTTCGCCTTCACGAGGTCACCGATCCTGCCGGGCAGCAGACCGCCGAGATCCCCGAGACCGCCGGGCAGTTTGTCGGTGATGGAACCGAGCCCGCCGCCCCCGCCCACGGCCTTGTCGAGCCCGAGCTTGTCGCCGTCGATCGTGATGACGTCGTGTCCGGCCCAGGCGAGCCCGCCCAGGGTCGCCACGAACAGGGCGACCACCGAGCCCGCCCGCGCGAGGAGTTCGGCAGGAGTGGGGACAACTCCCGCCCCGCGCAAGGAGCGCAGGAAGAACCACGACAGCAGCAGGGCGCCGACCAGCCCGACCCCGAGCGGCGTGATCTGGATGGCGGTGTGCGCCTGCGCGCCCTTCAGCCCGAAGGCGGAGACGTTGCCGGACGGCGTCACCGCGCCGCCCGCTCCGAGAGCCACCATCGCGGCGGTCATCGGACCGAGCGAGGCCGCCGTGTCCGCCCCGAGCAGATGCAGACCGAGTGCGGCGGTGCCCGCCATCCCGATCAACGCCCAGCTCACGGAGGCGATCGCGGACAGCAGCACATCTCCCCACGGCACCCGCCCGCCGTTCCCGCCGTGGTGCGTGGTCCCGATGCTCATCGCCAGACCCCCCGATCAGCGACGCGGTGATCCCGCGCATGTCCCCCTCGTGTGGGATTACCACTCTCCGGGCCGGTTTCAACCCCGTCAACGGATACGGACAGCCCGCCCGCCATCAACGTTCACAAGGCCCGACTTTCGGTCAGGGGGCCTGAACTGAAATAGTTCCCCACGATGTTCGACATCCCTAGACTCCCTGTGATGGGGCTAACTCGGGGGACAACTCAGTGGGGCTGGAGTGCCGGAACTCGTACTGGAATTGAATGGACGGACCTGGACGCTCGACGCGTCCAGGCCTCACACCCTCGGACGTGATCCGCAGGGGGACATCGTGCTCGAGGACGCCAGGGTCTCCTGGCGCCACGCCACGATCAGCTGGAACGGCCGTAGTTGGGTCATCGACGACCACGGGAGCACCAACGGCACCTTCGTACAGGGGCAGCGGATCCACCAGTTGGAGATCGGTCCCGGTTCGGCCGTGCACCTCGGCAACGCGACCGACGGTCCGCGGCTGAGCGTGTCCGGTGCCGCGGCTCCGGTGGCGCAGCAGCCGTTCGCGGCGCAGGGCGCCGGCCCCGGCTGGGCTCAGCAGCCGACGCCGCAGGGGTCGCAGGCTCCGCAGAACGCACAGCATTCGGGGGGCATTCCGCAGCAGCAGGGACCCGGCGGTGGCGCGGGGGCACCGCCGGTCTACGGCGACCGCAGCCCGACGACGTTCCACCAGTTCTCGCTGGGGCGCGTGATGCGCATCGGCCGTGCGCTGGAGAACGAACTGGTGGTCTCCGACCTCCAGGTCTCGCGCCACCACGCCGAGTTCCACGCGACGCCGGACGGCCGCTTCGAGATCCGCGACCTCGGCTCGCACAACGGCACGTACGTCAACGGCATGCCGATCGCCAAGGGCGGCTCCGCGCTGCTCGGCCCGAACGACATCGTCGGCGTCGGCCACTCGACGTTCCGGCTGGTCGGCGACCGGCTCGAGGAGTTCGTCGACACCGGCGAGGTCTCCTTCTCGGCCCGCCATCTGACGGTCACCGTCGACGGCGGCAAGCAGATCCTCAAGGACGTCTCCTTCGGCGTTCCCGAGAAGTCGCTCGTCGCGGTCATCGGCCCGTCGGGTTCCGGCAAGTCGACGCTCCTGAAGGCGCTCACGGGCTACCGCCCCGCCAACCAGGGTGACGTCCTCTACGACAACCGGAACCTGTACAAGCAGTTCGCCGAGCTGCGTCAGCGCATCGGTCTGGTCCCGCAGGACGACATCCTGCACAAGGAGCTGACCGTCAAGAAGGCCCTCAAGTACGCGGCCAAGCTGCGCTTCCCCGCCGACACCACGGGCGAGGAGCGCGAGGCGCGCATAGACGAGGTGCTGCGCGAGCTGAAGCTGGACATCCACAAGGAGAAGAAGGTCACCTCCCTCTCCGGTGGCCAGCGCAAGCGTGTCTCGGTGGCCCTGGAGCTGCTCACCAAGCCGTCGCTGATCTTCCTGGACGAGCCGACCTCCGGTCTCGACCCGGGCATGGACCGCGACGTCATGCAGCTCCTGCGCGGCCTCGCCGACGACGGCCGTACGGTCCTCGTCGTCACGCACTCCGTGGCGGAGCTCGCGATCTGCGACAAGCTCCTCGTGATGGCGCCCGGCGGCTCCGTCGCCTACTTCGGTCCGCCGGAGGAGGCGCTGAACTTCTTCGGCTACGAGACCTGGGCCGACGTGTTCTCCGCGTTCGAGAACTACCGCGACTACGACTGGGCGGGCCGCTGGAAGGGCTCGCAGCACTACCAGATGTACGCGGCGGACATCGACGCGGTGGCTCCGCAGTCGACGCAGATGCCGTCCGCGCAGGCGATGAAGCCGCCGAAGCCGCAGAGCTGGGGCTCCCAGCTCATGACGCTGATGCGCCGCTATGCCTCGGTGATCGTGTCGGACAAGGGCTTCCTGGCGCTGACGGTGATCCTGCCGGCGGTCCTGGGCTCGGTCAGTCTGCTCATCGACAACGGCAAGACGCTGCTGGTCAACGACAAGATCTTGCCGTCGGGCGCCCATGTGGCGAACGGCACCGCCACCACCGTGCTGCTGATCCTCGCGGTCGGCGCGTGCTTCGCGGGCGCCGCCAACTCGGTCCGTGAGCTGATCAAGGAACGGGTGATCTACGAGCGGGAGCGCGCGACGGGTCTGTCGCGTTCGGCGTACCTGATGTCCAAGGTGATCGTCCTCGGTGTGATCACCATGCTGCAGGGCGCGCTGGTCGGCGCCATCGGTTTCGGCAGCCGCGAGGTCCCGTCCGAGGGCCTGATCCTCAAGAGTCTGCCCAAGGTCGAGCTCACGCTGCCGATCATGGCGCTGGGCTTCGTGTCGATGATGTTCGGCCTGATCATCTCTTCGCTGGTGAAGACCGCCGAGAAGACGATGCCGCTGCTGGTCATGTTCGCGATCGTCCAGGTGGTCTTCACCGGCTGCCTGTTCATCCTGAACGGCACGGTGGGTGTCAACCAGTTCTCGTATCTGATGCCGGCCCGCTGGGCGGTGGCCGCGTCCGGGGCGACGCTGGACCTGAACAACATCTTCCCGAACCAGGACGACCCGACGAGCACGGACCCGCTGTGGGACCACACCGCCGGAGCCTGGACCGTGGACATGATCGCGCTGATCGTCCTCGGTATCGCCTGCGGCTTCTTCGTGGCCCGCTTCCTGCGCCGCCACGAGCCGGAGGTCATGCGCAAGTAGACGCCCGGGAACGACGCGAGGGCGGCACCCCCGGTCGGGGTGCCGCCCTTCGGCGTCTGTGTGGGAACTCCGCGCTGAGTCCTCAGTACGCGCTGTTCACGTTGTCCATGGAACCGTACTTGTCGGCCGCGTAGTTGGCGGCGGCGGTGATGTTGGCGACGGGGTTGTAGATGTCCCACGAGGTGCCGGCCACGTGGTACGCCTTGAACGTCGGCGGGATGACCTGGAGCAGGCCCTTCGACGGGATGCCGTTGATGGCGTTGATGTCCCAGTCGTTGATGGCCATCGGGTTGCCCGAGGACTCACGCATGATGTTCTTGTGCAGCCCGTGGTAGCTGCCGGGGATGCCCTTCGCCTTCATGATGTCGAGGGACTGGCGGATCCAGCCGTCGAGGTTGTTGGCGTACGTCTTCGCGGAGACCGTCTGCAGCTTGATGCGCTGCGTGGAGCGGCTCGCGGCGGCGGCCTTCTTCCGCGCGGCGGCCTGGGCGGCGGCCTTCTTCTTCGCGGCGGCCTCGGCGGCGGCCTTCTTCTTGGCGGCAGCGGCCACGGCGGCCTTCTTCTTCGCCGCGGCCGCGGAGTCCGCCGCCTTGTGCTTGGCCTCGATGGTCTTGGCCTTCAGGTCGGCGGAGCTCGTGCCGGCCACGGACTCGACGCCCTGGATCTGCTTTCCGCTGTAGGCGACGGGCGCCGCGGAGGCGGCGTCGTCCGTGGTGGTGTGCGAGCCGCTCGGCGCCAGGGAGAACGCGAGGGTGGCGGCACCGAGGGTGGCCACACCGGCGAGCGAGTACTTGTGGAGCTTCGTCAGCTTCGGACTACGACCACGATCGGCAATGTTCTTGAGCATGACTGATAGACCTCTTCGAATAGCGCGGAGGTCGCTCTGCGTCCCGGTAGGGACTGTGTTTCCGGAACAAACGCCCCGGGGGAGAACCCGAGGCGCTGAGCGACATGAGCAATTCTTAGCGGTCGCAAAATGCTCTGGCAAAGGTGTGACCTACGAAGTCGGGTAGTGGACACAGATGGGGCAAATCGGGGCAGACTGGCACGTCTTCCCTGGTCACCTTGTCCCTTTTATCTCCTATGCGCCTTCGTACGTGACGTGGACCCTATGCGCGGGCTCACAGGGGTCCTCGATCATTCTGACGTGGAGTTGCCCGAGCAATGCTCAGAGTGAGGGCTGTTCCCGGGGAGGATCAGGTGCACGTCCCCGAACTCGTGCCAGAGATAGCGCCCACGCAGCGCCTCGTCGTAGGCACGGTCGACCGCCGCCCCTCCCGCGATCGCCTCCAGCATCAGCAGATGCGAGGCCTCCGGCTCGTGCAGCCCGGTCACCAGCCCGTCGACGGCCCGCACACCGCGCTCCGGAGTCACCACGAGACCGGTCCACCCCTTCGCCGCCCGGACCAGCCCGTCCTCGCCGGTCGCGGACTCCACGGCCCGCACCGCTGTCGTACCGACCGCGACGATCCGGCCTCCACCGGCCCGCGCGGCGTTGATCAGCCGGGCCGACACCGCCGGAACCTCGTACCGCTCCGGATACGGCGGCTCGTGCGACTCCGCCGAGGCGACCCCCGTGTGCAGGGTGACCGGCGCGAACTGCACACCCCGGCTCACCAGCTCCGCCACCAGACGCGAGGTGAAGGGACGCGCCGCGCTCGGCATCTCCGCGCTCCCCGCCCCGTCGTCCGACGGCAGCGCGAAGACCGTCTGGTACACGGACAGCGGCTGGTCCCTGTCCGTGTAGGAGTAGCGGATGGGCCGCCCGTACCGCCGCAGCAGCCCCAGCACGTCCGCGTCCGGCACCCGCCCCCACCACAGCCGCCGCCCCCGCGCGGTCAGCGGCTCCTCCAGCACGAGAGGTACGTCCCCGGGCAGGCACACCACTGTCCCCGCGGGACCGCCCGCCCGCGCGCGCGTGGTGCCGCGGCCGTCCGGATCCCGCAGCTCGACCGCCCACCGCCCGTCGTCACCCCGTGTGGAGAAGTGCACTACCACGCGCGCGTGCCCGATCCGCCCGTCCACGGCCGCCGCCAGAGTCGCCGAGGTGTTGACGATCAGCAGATCCCCGGCCTTCAGCAACCGGGGCAGCTCGACGAACGCGTGATGCGACACCTCGGTACCGCGCGACACCAGCAGCCGTACGGAATCCCGGTCACGGCCGGGACCGCGCTGCTCCGCCGGCACCCGCGCCGACAACTCCTCCGGAACGCTTCCCCACTCCCGGCCGCGCCCGGCCCGAGAGACCCCCGCCACCGTCGTCACCGCTCCTCCGGCAGATCCGAAGCCGCGTAGCGCCCACTGGCCGGCCGTTCGTCGAGCAGCCGCAGGAAGGCCGGGACCACACGGTCCGGCGCCGGGCGCGGATCATCGTCGTCAGGTACGGCCGCCGTATAGAGGTCCGTCTCCATGTCCCCCGGATCCACCGCCCACACCCGCAGACCGGGCTCCTCCTCGCCGAGCACCGCCGAGAGATGGTCCAGCGCGGCCTTTGAGGCCCCGTAACCGCCCCACGTCTCGTACGCCCGCACCGCGGCGTCCGAACTGACGCTGACGACCGCGCCCGCCCCGGCCGCCCTCAGCAGCGGCAGCGCCTCCTGGACCAGGCCCAGCGCGGCGACCACATTGACCTCCAGGGCCCGCCGCAGTCCCTCCGGATCCAGCTCCTCGAGGCGCACCAGCGGCTCCGCGCCCAGCGCGCTCGCGTTGTTCACGAGCAGATCGACACCGCCCAGCTTCCGGGCCGCCGCCACCAGCTCGGCACGGTGACCGGCGTCCGTCACGTCCCCGGGAAGGGCCTCCACCCGCGTCCCGTACGCGGAGAGCGCCCGCGCGGTCTCCTCCAGCACCCCGGCCGTCCTGGCGTCGAGCACCAGATCCCAGCCGCGCTCCGCCAGAGCCGCGCCGAGCGCCCTCCCCAGTCCCTTCGAGGCCCCTGTGATGATCGCTACCGGCATGACAACCGTCCCCTCGCTCGGACCGCCTTCCCGGCGGCTGCCCTCACGGTAGGAACGCGGTCCGCCCGGGCGCCTCGGACGCGGGCCGCAATGATCAGGGGCCCTTCGTCCTAGGCCCAATGGCCCGGCGGGCGAGGCCGGCGGCCCGATACGCGCTGTCACACCCCGCAGGTACTTTGGGGTCATGAGTCACGGACCCCGGTCGGGCCTGTACGCGGTGAGCTCCGCGCTGCTGGCCATGAGCAGGCATCTCGAAGTGCGCGACGTCCTCAAGACGATCGTCGCCTCGGCCCGAGAACTGCTCGACGCGCAGTACGCGGCTCTCGGGGTGCCCGACGACCACGGCGGCTTCGCCCAGTTCGTCGTCGACGGGATCAGCGACGCGCAGTGGAAGGCCATCGGACCGCTCCCGCGCCAGCACGGCATCCTCGCCGCGATGCTCCGCGAGGCCCGCCCCGAGCGCCTGGCCGACGTGCGCGAGGACCCCCGCTTCGAGGGCTGGCCCGCGGCCCACCCCGACATGTCCGACTTCCTCGGCCTGCCCATCCGCGACGGCGACGAGATCATCGGCGCGCTCTTCCTCGCGAACAAGATGCGGCCCGAGGGGGCACCGCCGTGCTCCCGGCCGGAGGACCGCTGCGGCTTCACGGAGGACGACGAGGAACTCCTCACCATCCTCGCCCAGCACGCGGCGATCGCCCTGACCAACGCCCGGCTCTACGAACGCAGCCGCGAGCTCACCATCGCCGAGGAGCGCTCCCGGCTCGCGCACGAACTGCACGACGCCGTCAGCCAGAAGCTGTTCTCCCTCCGCCTGACCGCGCAGGCCGCCGCCACCCTCGTCGACCGCGACCCCTCCCGCGCCAAGGGCGAACTCCAGCACGTGGCCGCGCTCGCCGCGGAGGCCACCGAGGAACTGCGCGCCGCCGTCGTCGAGTTGCGCCCCGCGGCCCTCGACGAGGACGGTCTCGTCGCCACCCTGCGCACCCAGATCCAGGTCCTCGACCGCGCCCACTCCGCGTGCGTGACCTTCTCCAGCCACGGTGTACGAGCGCTGCCCGCCTCCCAGGAGGAGGCCGTGCTCAGGGTCTCCCAGGAGGCCCTGCACAACGCGCTGCGGCACTCCGGCGCCGCCCGCGTCGACGTCACCCTGGACCGGCGCGGCCCCGGGGCCGTCCTGCACGTCCGCGACGACGGCGGCGGCTTCGACCCCACCGCGATACGCAGCGCCGGCCGTCATCTCGGCCTGGTGTCGATGCGGGACCGGGCGAGCGGGGTCGGCGGCACACTCACCGTGGAATCGGCGCCCGGGAAGGGCACCGTGATCGAGATGGAGGTTCCTGGTGGCTGACGCAATCAAGGTGCTGCTCGTCGACGACCACCAGGTCGTCCGCCGGGGGCTGCGCACCTTCCTCGAAGTGCAGGACGACATCGAGGTCGTCGGGGAGGCCTCCGACGGAGCCGAAGGCGTCGCCCGTGCCGAGGAGTTGAAACCGGACGTCGTCCTCATGGACGTCAAGATGCCGGAGATGGACGGCATCGACGCGCTGCGCAGGCTCCGCGAACTCGCCAACCCCGCGCGCGTGCTGATCGTCACCAGTTTCACCGAGCAGCGCACGGTGGTGCCGGCCCTACGCGCGGGCGCCGCAGGGTATGTGTACAAGGACGTCGATCCCGACGCGCTGGCCGGAGCCATCCGCTCGGTCCACGCGGGACACGTCGTCCTGCAGGCCGAGGTCGCGAACGCGCTGCTGTCCCAGGAGGAAGTCAACTCGGGTCAGGGAAGAGGTGTTTCGCTCACCGAGCGGGAGCGGGAGGTGCTCGGCCTGATCGCGGACGGCCGCTCCAACCGGGAGATCGCCCGCGCCCTCGTCCTCTCCGAGAAGACCGTGAAGACCCACGTCTCGAACATCCTGATGAAGCTCGACGTCGCCGACCGCACCCAGGCCGCGCTCTGGGCCGTACGGCACGGGATCACGGACTGATCGTCAACTCGGAGGGCGTCGCTCCGGGATGAGATTCATACCGTCGGGTGTATGTCACCCGGATGGCGCATCCTTCGTGGATCCCGGCCGTTCTCCAGTGCGCCGCGGCGGACCTGCCGCGGTGTTCGCGAGGAGGGGTTTCGCAAGTGAAGAACCTGAAGAAGTTCACGGCCGTCGCGATGGTGGCCGGCGGTCTGGTCGCCGCCGGCGCGGGCATGGCCTCGGCGGCGGACGGCGCGTCGGCGTCCGGCAAGGCCGTGGGCTCCCCGGGCGTCGTCTCCGGCAACCTCGTCCAGGCCCCGGTCGACGTACCGGTGAACGTGGTCGGCAACAGCGTGAACGTCATCGGCGCCCTGAACCCGGCCTTCGGCAACCTCGGCCTCAACCACTGAGGTTCCCCGTCGCGGCGACCTTGACCCCCGGCCTTCCAGGGACCCCCTGGGGGGGCCGGTCGGCTTGTCGGTTCATCCGCGGACTGCACCGGACGGGGCAATCAGTACGGCTCCCCGTGCCGTCCCCGACTCGGCGGCGTTTCTCAGCGTACGACCCTCGGCAGGGTCGGATCCGTGAACGCAGGAGGAACACTTTTCATGAACATCGCCAAGAAGGCCGCCCTGGCCGTCACCGTCGCCGGTATCGCCGCGGGCGCTGGTGCCGGTGCCGCCCTCGCCGACTCGGGCGCCAAGGGCACGGCGGCCAACTCGCCGGGCGCCGTCTCGGGCAACGTCGCTCAGGTCCCCGTCCACGTCCCCGTCAACGTCGTGGGCAACACCGCCAACCTCGTCGGCCTCCTGAACCCGACGTTCGGCAACACGGGCGTCAACGGCTGAGCCACCCCCCGCCGAAAGGGCCCCGCGAACGGAAACGTTTCGCGGGGCCCCGCCGCCAACGCCCCCCCGCGTCACAACTTGCAACAGGACCGGGCCCCCCGACACCCGAGCCAGTTGGGGCGACCCC
>NZ_JBHYXD010000164.1:10579-10841 GCF_042751995.1 Streptomyces sp. NPDC059371
GGCTCAGGTGTTGCCCCACCCCCCCCATATGGGCCCCCGTCTTCTAATCTGTTCCGGGGGCCCCTTCCGCATGCTCCCCGACGCTGCACACTTGCCACGAGGCCGGCGCCCCCGGACACAGGCGACCTTTCGCCCCCTCCGCCCCTACCCGACCCATACCTGGGGCTCCGCCCCAGACCCCGCTCCTCAAACGCCGGAGGGGCTGAAGCTGTCGCCGGAGGGACTGAAACTGCTGCCCGGCCGGGACTGAATCGTTCTGGAC
>NZ_JBHYXD010000165.1:0-10676 GCF_042751995.1 Streptomyces sp. NPDC059371
ACGCCGCCCGGAGGCAGGCGAACAGAAGTACGCACAAGAGGGCGTTCGAACTCAGCGAGCTGATGAAGGACTTCTTGGACGGTGCAGGGTGAGCTAGAACGCGTAGCAATCAGAACCCTCTCGCCGTCCTGCACCCGCACACGGACCAGCTCAGCAGCGGGTCAGTGGAACCTATGAGACCGCGCAACGCACGCGCGCACGGCCGACGTCGCACCGGGACTGCCTGCGGCAGAGACTCCGGTCATGAGCACGATGCGACGCCAACTTGGCACGGGCCCGAGCACCGCCACGAGCACTTCAGCGACCGGCACAGGCCCTCGGCTCCTGCCCGCTGACCGAGTCCAGCCGGAGGGGCTCCTAGAGGACGTCGAGCGCCAGGACGTCGCCAACCTGAAAGGCCGGCGGATCCTCGGCACCGGCGGCACGACACCGGGAGGACCGGGCCGAACCTAGGCCCGGCCGCGAGCTCCCGGTCTCCCGGATTGCCGGGGCGGCCAGCGCAGACGGCCACCTAGTTGACCCTGAAGTCCTCCCGCACTACTTCACCGTCGGGCATCTCCTTGATCTCCTCGATCGTTTTCTTGCCATTTTCGTCGTCGAAGATGATCGCCTCTCTGCGGAGCGGATCGACGATCTCTTCGATAGCCAAGTGGGTCGAGTGGTGTCCGTTACCCACGTGATCATTCTGGATGACCTCCGTCGTGAAGAACTCCCTCTCTTCAAAGGGCACATCGGCATGGGCAGTAGCGGACACGGACAGAGCCGCGCCTGCCAGTGCGATAGCGGCAGTCGCGCGCTTGATGTTGTGCATGCCCTGCTAACGATCTTGAGGGTCTGCCGTCACTGGGCATCCCGGGTGGCATGCGTCCGCGGCCACCGGACCTGGTGCACACCCCCGACGGGGTCGCGCAGGCCGTTGTCGCCAGGGACAAATGCTCTCGGTTGTGACCTACGCAGCCACGGCCGTACGACTCGCCGCGCTAGAAGGCGTGCCGCGCCCTCGTGCGGTCGTGAATGCAAGAGGTGTGACCGTATTGATCTTTCACGTGGGGCCTGACACCTCTTGCAACTTTGAACGGGGACGGGCAGCGCGAACGCCTAGAGGCCATCGGAATCGCCCCGCTGCCCCCGGCCAAGGAAGCGTCCGCGAAGGCTGGCAAGAGTGGCTCGGGGGCCTTCGAGCAGGGTGTGGCAGCCCTACGTCTGTATTTTGCGCGTACGGGCTCCGTGACCGTCTCGAGGGCCCATGTTGAGGAGCTGGAGGATGGCACGTCCGTTCGGCTGGGGGTGTGGATCTCCAACACCAAGAGCCGCGGGGCGAAGCTCGCCCCCGAGCAGCGCGCGCAGTTGGCGCCGCGTACCTCTTCGTGGCGGACGGGGACGGTCTGTTGGACCTCTTCGGTGACCACGTACTTGCGCAGCCGGGCCCGGCCGACCTCCGGGCGTTCGGTGCCGACGTGCGGGCTGGCCCGCCAGGCGGGTGCTGCTCTGGGTTTCGGGGACACGGCGCTGACGGTGTGGTCGATCGCGAAGTGGCCGGTGCTGGTCGTGCTGGTCACGATCATGATCGCGCTTCTGTTCTGGGCGACACCGAACGTGAAGGGCCGCGGTTTCAGGTGGGTCACACCGGGCAGCGTGCTGGCCCTGGTGATCTGGGTGATCGCCTCGGCCGGGTTCGCGTTCTACGTGGCGAACTTCGCCTCGAACAACAAGACCTACGGCACCCTCGCCGGAGTGATCGTGTTCCTGGTGTGGCTGTGGATCAGCAACATCGCGATCCTGCTCGGCCTGGAGTTCGACGCGGAGATGGCCCGCCAACGCGCCGTCGCCGGCGGTTTGCCCGAGGAGGAAGAGCCCTATGTCCCGCCCCGCGACACCCGTACGTGGAGCGAGGAAGAGGTCGTCGAGTTAGGCGCTGCTCGGACCGGGAAGTCGCAGCTCATGAGAGTGCTGGCGAACCTTCGTGAGGGTGATCACCGGTTGACGCGGTGGGTGGCGTCGTGGCGGTCGGACTGCGTTCGCCGGGTGCTGCCGGCGGTGGAGGAGACGGCCGAGCACACCAAGTTGTGGTGGGGTGCCGCCGTGGCCCTGTCCGCCACCGGGTGGCGGGGGCGTAGGGCCGCGGCCGCGGGCCTGGCGAGCATGGCCGTGGCGGAGCTGGCCTCCAACTGTGTCCTCAAGCAGATATGGCATCGGCGCCGGCCGCCGGAGGAATGGATCTCGCACCCGGAGGTCCATGACCGCCCCGACTCCTCGTCCTTCCCCTCCGGGCACACCGCCGCGGGGGTGGCGTTCAGTACCGCGGTGGCGGCGGTGTGGCCGTGGGCGGGCGCGGTGTGTGCGGTGCCGGCCGGCATGGTGGCCGTCGAACGCGTGCACACGGGCGCCCACTACCCCTCCGACGTCGCCGTCGGCGCCGCGATCGGTCTGGCCGCAGCAGCCCTGGTACGTCGTACGCCCCACCTGGCCCGGCGCTTGCTGCGATGACAAGCACAACCCGATTACCGCAGACCCGCCGGATGGCGGACCCGCATCCGGGTACCCGGGACTCGTCGAGGCGGGTATGCCTCGCTCACCCGCACAGGCCGACGCCTTCATCCCGGACACGACTACTACCCGGCAGCTGAGAAAGGCGGCAATCCATCATGAGTACCCAGGATTCCCACCGCGGCCCGAGCGGCTCGCAGGAGCCGGTGGGCGATCTGGTCCAGCGGGCCTCCCAGCAGCTGACGGAGCTGGTCCGCGGGGAAATGCGGCTGGCGCAGGCGGAGATGAAGGAGAAGGGCAAGCGGTACGGCAAGGGCGGGGGCCTGTTCGGCGGCGCCGGTCTGGTCGGCTTCCTGACAGCGCAGGCCCTAATCGCCACCGCCATCGCGGCCCTGGCCGTTGTCCTCCCGGTGTGGGCCGCGGCCCTGATCGTCACCGCCGTCCTCGGCGTGATCACCGCCGTGCTGGCCCTGACGGGCAAGAAGGAAGTCAGCCAGGCCGCACCGCCGGCACCCGAGCAGACCATCGACAGCGTCAAGGCCGACGTGGCCGAGATCAAGGAGAGTGCACAGCGATGACCCAGCAGCCCCCCGACGAGCCCACCGCCTCCAGCCCTGAACAGCTGCGGGAGCAGGTCGAGCAAACCCGCCAGGAGCTGGGGGAGACGGTTGAGAGCCTGGCCGCCAAGACGGACGTCAAGGCCCGCGCGCAGGAGAAGGCGACCGTGCTCAAGGAGCAGGCGGGCGCCAGGGCCACGGAGCTGACCGGGCAGGTCAAGGTGAAGGCTGCCGAGGCCGCGCACCTGGTGCAGGACAAGCTGCCCGACCCGGTCAAGGACAAGGCCACAGCAGCTGCGGAGCAGGTGAAGGCCAAGGCCGGACAGGCCGGTCAGGTGTGGCAGGACAAGGCACCCGAGCCGGTCCGCGCCAAGGCCCATCAGGGCGCCGAGGCGGCCCGCGCCAACCGCACCGTGCTGATCGTGGTCGGCAGCGTGGCGGTGGCCGCGTGGCTGCTGCTGCGCCGCCGTGGCAGGAGGTAACCGCGAAGGCATCGAAAGTCGCCTACAAGCCGGTCGGTCTGGCGCTCGGCGCGCTCAGCGGCGTGCTGGCCGGCGGGGTGTTCAAGCAGGTGTGGAAGAGGCTCGGCCATGACGAGGACGCCCCGGACGCCACCGACGAGGACCGCACCTGGCAGGAGGTTCTGCTCGCCGCAACGCTGCAGGGCGCGATCTTCGCCGGGGTCAAGGCGGCCGTCGACCGGGCAGGAGCCGCCGGCACTCGCCGCCTGACCGGGACCTGGCCGGCTGATCCGCCCTCTGCCAGCGGCGCCCCGCCCTCCCGGGCTCCGGGCGCCGCTGGCTGAGCAGTCGGCCCGGACTGGTGGGAGGAACCCGTGACCGCACACCGCTCGTTGGCGGCTCTCGCCGCCGTGGCCGTTACCGCCGCAGTGCTGCTGGCCCGGTGGTGGGGGAGATCCCGCCCCAGTGCCGACCGCGCCCGCCGACACGACACTGGCCCCGCCGGAAACGACCGAATCGGCGAACTCCGCCTGGCGATGCCCGACGCCGCCTCCGACCAGGTCCTGCGTGAGGCCGAAGAGCACCTCAGCCGGCACTGGAACCGGCTGCGGTCGCTCTATCCCCTTCACCCGACGACACCGCGCCCCAATGACCCGCAGCAGCTGACGGGTGAAGACGGCGCCGTAGGTCCGACAGCATGGCTCCTTGAGCGCGTGCTCCCGCGTCAGCGGGAGGAACGCCCTTGTGGTGGCGGTCGTGCTTCGGAGTCGCGGAACGCCTGCCTGCCGGACGTCTGCCGGGCAGCCCAGCCGTGGTAGCCATCGCCCCGCAGCCACAGCACTCAGTTATGCCGCGCCGGCGACACGCCGATGCCCAGACTCACCGCCGCCCGAGGGCGCCTGGGAGCCCGCGCGCGGAACGAGGGACAAATGGCGCCTGGTCCTGGCATGGCGCGGCGCCGGCCGCGGGGGCGAAGTCTGCCCGAGTAGCCATTCCTCATAGCGGCCCAGCGCCAGGACAAGACACAGCAGCCCCGGGGGCAGAAGGAAAGCGGCGAGGACCACGGCAGCTCCTCTTGAAGACGGCTCCTCCCGTTCGGGTAGCCCCGCCCGGCCGGATGGAAAGCCTGGCCGCGTGAAGGAAGCGTGCCCATCGCGTGTGGACAGCGCGTCTGCCGGACGCCCGTCGACAGCCGGCAGGCATGCAATCGCCGCGGCGGTGCAGGCGGGGAGTATGAGGTGTGTCATCTACCGTGAGCCGCCGGGCGAGCCGGAGCAGGTGGACTGCCAGCAGGTCGACGGTGGCTGTGCGGCGGTGCTGGACAGTTTGAAGCGGGTGGGGGAAGGCGAGTTCTGCTGGGTTCATCTGGACGATCCCGGTCCAGGCGATCTGCAAGAACTGGCGGACCCTCTGGGGCTGCATCCGCTGGCGGTCGAGGACGCCGGAGAGGCGCACCAGCGGCCCAAGAGGGAGCGGTACGGCAACGTCCTCGCGGTGGCGCTGAAGACGCTGTGGTACGTCAAGGACGGCTGCGAGGTGGAGACCGGCGAGGTGATGGTCTTCATCGGTCCCCGATTCGCCCTGACCGTTCGTCATGGCCCGGCCGATCCCACTGCCGAGGCGGCCCGGAGGCTCGGCGAAGGCCCGTCGCTGCTGCGGTTCGGGCCCGTCGCCGTGCTGCACGCCGTCCTCGACACAGTGGTCGACTCCTACACCGAGGCCGCCGTCCAGGTCCGTACCGACCTGACCGCGCTGGAGCGGAGCGTGTTCTCCCCGGAGCGCGAGGACCTCACCGAGGGCATCTACTCCCTCAAACGCGAGGTCCTTGAATTCCGTGACACCGTCCAGCCCTTGGTCCCGGTGGTGCAGGACTTCGCCGGCCCCCACGCCGGGTGGCCCGAGGAGATGCTGCCCTACTTCCGCGACGTCGCCGACCACCTGCACCGCACCGACACCGAGGTGCGCTCCCTGGACGAACTGCTCAACTCCGCCCTCGACGCCCACCTCGCACGGGTCGGGATCTGGCAGAACGACGACATGCGACGTATCTCCGCCTGGGCCGCCATCTTGGCCACCCCCACTCTCGTCGCCGGCATCTACGGCATGAACTTCGCCCACATGCCGGAACTGAGCTGGACGTACGGATACCCGCTCGCCGTCGCCGTGATGGTCGGCGCCGCGGCCCTGCTGCACCGGAGCTTCCGCCGCAACGGCTGGCTGTGAACGCCGGGCGCCGCCGTCGGCCGTTGGAGGTGAGGCGACACCACCGTCGGTGCCGCCCCCAAAGTCAGTCCTGGACGAGCTGATCGGCCAGGCGGCGGGCCTGGGCCAGCAGCGCGCCGTGCGTCGCCAGTGCATCGGGATCGTCTGCCACGGCGCCGGGCAACCGCCGGTGGAGCTCGTCGAGGCTTCGATGCAGGTCCTCGACAGCCTCGCGCAGGGCCCCGTCGGCGGACTGCTCAGTGCCGGTTTCTGCGAAGCGGGTCTGGCCGTAGAGACCGATCGCCCGGACGGTATGGCGCAGGAAGCCCGCGTAAAGGCCGGCGATCCGAGGGCCGGGGCGGGCGGTCTTGTCGTTGTGGCTCGCGGTCTCCTGCACGGTGCGGGTCACGCCTGCGGTGTGCACGGCGACATGGTCCAATACGGCCAGCGCATCGTCGTACGCCTTGCCCGGCGGGCAGACGGCAGCCGTACCCCGCCCGCGGTGATTGCCCCGCATGCTCTCGCGGCTCCAGCCGATCGCGGAGCGGGCCTGATCGACCAGGCGTCCCAGCCGCAGCGCGCGCTCGTGCCACTCCCCAGCCGCGTGACCGTCCCACTCGCCACCGTCCAGCCCATCGGCCACCGCTTCCAGGATCTCCTGGGCCTCGCGGGCGGCGTCCGTCAGGGCGGCACGGGTGTCACGCAGGTACACCGGGGGCCGGATCACTGCGTTGACCGTGATGCCGACCACCGCTCCGAAGGCCGCCTCCGCGATGCGCGCCCCCGAAGTAGCGAGGGTGACCTGCCCGTTGGTCAGCACGAACAGCGCCCCGGTGGCGGCACAGATGCCCTGACTGCCCAGGCGCTGCCACTGCGCCAACAGCACCACCGCCGGAAGCACCACAGCCATCGCAACCATCGTGCTGTCCAGCACCAACGCGACGACCGTCGCCACCACCGTGCCCACCGCGATCGCCGCCAACTGCTGCAAACCGTGAACGAGCGACCGGTACACCGTCGACTCCACCAGCACGACCGCCACCCACGGAGCGACGAATGCCATGGGCGCCTGCAACCACCACCCAGCCACCGCCCACGCCACACAGGCGGCCAGCGCCGCCTTGCCGGCTTGCACCGTCAGATCGCGTTCACGTCCCGGTTCCGTCCACGCCCGCCGCACCGCCCGCACAGCAGCCCCGCCATGACGCCGAACCGCCCCTGTCGCCCCACCCGTCCACTCCATGGCATCCCAAGTGCCACACCAGCAGCGACAGATGCGCCCCTGTGGGCACCTTCACGGCAATCGACGAGGGTAAACGGCACCGAACGCACACGACAACTCCGCCCCACACGCCGTCTCGGTTCAGACGTGGGCTACGGGGCCGATTGAGTCCTGACCTCCGTCAACAGCGGTTCACCCGCAGACCTCGGCAGTACCGCGGCGCCGTATCCGCCCTTCCGCAAGGTCGTTATCAGGAAAGCCCCCCCGGCACCGTGCGGGGCCCGATGCTGTCATGGCAGATCGGCCCGGGGCCCGCGCGCGCCCGGCGGCCAGAGCCTCGGACGGGACTCGCACCAGCTGCCACACAGGTACGGTCCACCGGCTTTCCAAGCCCAGCGGTCAGGTGTGGGGGAGGGCGAAGGAGACGAGGAAGCCTGGGGGCGGTCGCGCGTCGGGCGGCGGCCCTCAGCGTTCGTGCCGGGCAGGGCTGGCGCCCGGTGAGGCGGCAGGAGCGGCCAGGCGCGTCGGCCGGCGCGGCCACACCGTCAGGCACATGAGTGAGAACTCGGCCTCAGCCGCTAGGTACCGGTGAGTCGGTCCCGCGGCGTACCGGCTGGAGAGCGATGATCCAGGCGTCACGTCACCTCTCGACGCCCGAGGCGGAGACGGCATCCTGTCGCTGTGGTCAGCTCCGGCAGGACCAGGCGGTCGTTTCGCTCTGCTCTGTCGAAACGACCGCCTGCAACAACAACCTGCAGCCCGCCCCTCGCACCGGGCCGCAGGTACTGCCCCTGTCAGGCGGCGGCCCATTCGAGTCCGAGTGCGGCGAGTGCGGCGAGCTTGTCGGCGGTGAGCTTGGCCCTGCGGCTCTTGGTGTTGCTGAGGAACACTCCGAGCTTGACCTCCGATCCGTCCGGCAGCGTCTCTACGTGGCCCCTGGGCACTGTCACAGAGCCTGTGCGGGCCTCGTACTGCGCCAGGGCTGCTACGCCCTTCTCGAAGGCGCTCACGGGCGCCGTGGCCGGGGCGGCGGGCGTTTCCGGCTCGGGAGCCACCGGGACGACGTCGACGGCCTCCAGGCGTTCGCGCTGTCCGTCTGTCAGGGCCTGCCAGACTTTCGGTGTCCGTTGCCGGGCGAGCCACTTGCCGATGTCCATGCCGTGGACGGTGAAGCCGGGCAGGACATGCGTCGGGTTTTCCTCGTCGCGCAGGAGTTCGCGTAGTGCGGCATAGTGGCGTTGCCAGTCGGCTGGCCATGCCGGGTTCCAGTCCTCGTCCACGGCCTTCAACGCCGTTTCCCATTCGGGGCGTTCGGCCAGAGCGTCGGGGCGGCGGAGGTTGGAGAGCCACTGCCCGACCGGCTTGTCCAGCATGGTCGCGGAGCGGGGTGCGCAGAGTGTCCAGTGCTGGTCGTAGTAGGCCTTGGCGGCTTCCAGGTTCTCCTGGAACCGTTCGTCGGTCGGTGACCAGACCATGCCCAGCTGCTCGAGTCGGCGGGCGCGTTGGCCGTTCATCTGTCCCGCCCCGTACGCGCGTCGCTGCTCCGCGATCCACTGCCCGAGCGGGTAGGCGCCTTCCTTGTGGCCGTAGGGAACCCTGGCGTGTGCCTCACGCTCGGTGAACTTCTTCAGCGATGCCCAGCCCCGCGCCCAGTCCTGCTTCTCCGTGTCGATCACGTTGAAGCTCACCCAGTCCGCGACCATCACCGGGTCACGCGGAGCAGCGAAACGAAGCAGGAGACGGGATTCTTCCTCGCCTTCCTCGGGCGCAGGGCCGATGTACTCGGAAGGCTGCGCCACGTCCTTCTGAGGCTCCTGCGGAATCGCCAGCAATTCCACGGCCTCTTCATCATGAGCCCGCAGCCCCTCAAGAACTTTCACCAAGGGCCGATACGATCCCGAGGTGAACATGTCCTCGGGCTTTTCTCCGGGCTGGAGAAATACCGGCACGATCAGAGAGGCGAGTTTCCCTTGTCCGGGCTTTTGACGGAGTGCCCGGCCGATGGCCTGGACGATGTCGTGGGGGGCGCCCTTGGGGTCCAAGAGGGCGACACTGTCCACCGCTCTGATGTCGACGCCCTCACCCAGGACACGACAGTTCGAAAGCACCGCGCGCCAGGCGGTGGAGCCGAACTCCCCCAGCACGCCGCGCCGGCGCTCCGTGACATGCTCGCCACACAGCCAGTCCGCCCAGATCTGCGCCGGGTACTTCTCCGGCTGGTCAGCGTGTAGCTTCGCAGCAACGCGCTCCAGGCCCTCCGCGTAAGCCTGCGCCTCTATCGTTCGGTGGTGGAAGGTAATGCAGGTCTGGAGCTGGTGCTGCTGCATCGTGTGCAGCAGCGCGGCCTGGAGCGCTCCGAGCCGCTGCCCGCGCACCTCCTCGGTGTGCCGCTCCTCGCCCATCAGCCGCTCGGGTGTGACGACCGGGTCCTGGAGCTCCAGGACGATGATCTGATACCGCGCCAGCAGTCCCCGCGAGACAGCGGATGCGAGCGAGAGTTTGTAGAGCACTGGTCCGAAGACCCGCTCGTCGTCCATGGAGGCCGCCATCTCCTTCGGCAGTGCCTCGTGTACTCCTTCTGCGACTTCCCAGTTCGGCCGTTCCTGCCAGATCCGCGGTGTCGCCGTCAGGTACAGCCGGCGGTCTGCCGGGATGACGCGCTGGCTGTGGATGTCGGCCCATGCCTTGCCCATCGAGCCGGACGTCCTGTGCGCCTCATCGACCACGGCCAGGTCCAGCGGGGCGAGGCGCTGCCCGTAGGCGCCCTCGAACGCCTCCGCCAGGACCCCCAGCGACGCGTACGTCGCGTAGATGGTCACCGGTCCCTCGCCGTGCCACAGGGCCAGCTGCACTGGGTTGGTGGTGGAGCGCACCTTGAGGTTCCACAGTTCCGGGTCGTCGGTGAGGCTGCACACCGCGACGGCCGGCCCTGTGTGTCCGGCGTCGCGCCATGCCTTCACGGTTTGGGTCAGAAGGTCGAGTGTCGGTACGAGGACGAGAATGCGTCCCTTGGGCACCATGCGCTTGGCCGACGCTGCCGCGATGAGGGTTTTTCCCGTTCCGCATGCGGCGTGTACCTGTCCGCGCAGACCGTTGGAGGGAATGCCGTCGGGTGGGATGTCGAGGCCGCGGACAATGGCGGCGACGGCCTCGATCTGATGGTCACGCAGTTTCACGGCCATTCCCGTGTTCTCCTTATGCGGCACGCAATCGGTCTGGAAAGACTGATGTTGATGAAGAGGGCCGGTGGTGGTGCTGTCTGATCCCAGACTCTACACAGCAGTCATCAGTGATGCATCAAGTTCGCCATATGGGTTGCTTCTGGCTCGATTCCGACCTCACATGGCGAACAAGTGTGTATTCTTGTGAGGTTTTGTCGGGTGTGATCGGGCAAGCTTTGAGAGCAAGGAAGGGTGGGGGAGGGGTTAGGGTGGTGCGCAGCGGAGCCCGTCACTGCGGTTGAGGCCGGCATCCCATCGGGGTCGCAGAGTCTGTCGGACCGTCACCCCAGTTGTCGGGTATGACCCGTGATTCCCAGTCACTACACAGGCGAGACACGTGATGCACGCCCTCTTGCTGCCGGCCCAGGCGACCGCGCTTGCGCGGGTGCCCACAATTCGCGCTTGCGCGAATTGTAACTCTTCTTCAGAATTCCGTTTACGGAATTCATTCCCGCGCTTGCGCGGGAATTCCAAATTGCGCTTGCGCAATTCGCACTCTATGCAGCGCGCCAGCGCTGCATATCCC
>NZ_JBHYXD010000166.1:0-5979 GCF_042751995.1 Streptomyces sp. NPDC059371
CGCGCACCCCCCCCCCGCTCCCCCGCCGCTCACCCCCGCCCCCGCGCGCGGGCGGGCGCCGCGGGGGGGGGCGCCCCCCCCCCGCCGGCGTACTGGACTGCCGCGCGCGTACGGCCACGCGGTGGGCGCCGGCCGTGCACGGGGCCGGAGACCGGCCCGCGTCTAGCGCGCGTCCGGCGTCACTGCCCGGCGGACGCCGACGCGGTGGCCGTCGTGCTCGACGACGCGGTCGTGCCGGCCTGGCCCGCCTCGGAGGCGGGCGCGGACGGGGCGCCCGTGACGGACTCGGACGGCGACGTGGCCGGGGCCGAGGAGGTGGCGGGCGCCGACGGGATGTCGCTCGGGCCCCAGTCGGAGAAGTAGCTCTCCGCCGGGACGACGAAAGCGCCCAGGCTCACGTCACCGGTCTCGCTGAAGGCGAAGGTCACCTTCTGGACGCTGCCGTTCAGGACGGTCTGGGAGGGGCTGGACAGCACCGCGGAGGCGTTGCCCTTGCCGCCGAGGACGATCGAGCCGCCGGCCGGGACGGTCAGCTTGCCCTTGCCGTCGGCGGCCTTGATCTCGGCGGTGCCCTCGCCCTCGACGTTGATCGAGTCCACGGTCTGGGCGGTGGTGCCGTTGTTGTACAGCGTCGCGGAGACCACGGCCGGGCCGGTGGCCTTCACGTCGGGCTGGGTGATGACGAGGGCGTTCTGGACCTTGATCACGCCCACGGAGGTGGCCGCGTTGTCCGGCTTGACCTCGAGCGTCTCGGCGTTGCTGCCGGCGCCACAAGCGGCGAGCGAGGCGATCGAGAAGGCGATGACGGCGGCGGCGAGAGAGCCGCGTCGAAGGCTGCTGCTCACGGCGGCGGCAACTCCTTGAACGTGGGCGAAGCAGGGCGACCTCTGTGTAAAGCCGCCCTAAGGGTCTGTCAGCGGCCTTAGGTTACCGATCCGTTCCCGCCCGACCGCACCCGACCCTCCCCAAGCACCCGACTTTGCTCACCCGAGTGAAACGAGGGGGCACACACGAGACCGTCCGGGCCGGCTCGCGGAGGTTGATCGGGGCGAGTGTGCGGGGCTCTCCGGGCTGGGCGCTGCGGGGCCCTCCGGGCTGGGCCGCGCCGGCCTGCCGGGGCCAAGCCTGCGCTCGGGCTGGGCCGCGCCGGGCTGGGCCGGGCTGGGCTGGGCCGCGCTGGCCTGCCGGGGCCATGCCTGCGCTCGGGCTGGGCCGCGCCGGCCTGCCGGGGCCAAGCCCCCGCTTGGGCTAGGCCGGGCTGGGCCGTGTGGCCTTGTGTGGGCCGGGTCGCGCGGCTTGGTCGGGCCGGGGCGCGCTCGACTGCCCCGACACGGGCTGCCCGGTGCGGCACCCCAGCCCGGCACTCCGGCCCGGCCCGGCCTGCGGCCCCGAGCAGCCCAGCCCGCACGCCCCTCCCGCACGGCGGTGGGCCTGTACGGGGCGGCCCGGCCGGGACCGGTCGGTGTGCGGGGCGGCCGGGGCGGTCGGCGTGCGTCCGCGAGCCTCGGTGCGACCGGTGTGCGCCCCCGGGCCGCCTTCCGACACGCCGCGCGCCGGTGTGCGCCCACCGCTTTGTCGTGCGCCGGTCCGCCATTCACATAAGTTCCGCAGACTTACGCTTGCGCATTTCGTGGAATGAATGCCCGGCTCTCCGGGAAAAGGATCACGGTGTCATCGGGGGCCGTCGAGTACGTGATCACCGATCGCCTTGATCAATTCCGGATTCGTCTCGTACTCGGCTCCGCCCGTCGAACGGAGTAGCGGAACTCGCGCTCTTGGAGCAGGACAAAACGGGATGTTCGGACCCTGACGGCGGGCTCCGGGTGTGTGTAACGTACGCGTTTCACTCCGCCTGGACAGCGGCTCCCACCTGCGAATACCCTCTTCCGCTCGCCCCTCGCAGCACGTTCCTGTTGCGGTTGTCAAGCCCCGAGATATGCCCTGACCTGCGAAAACGCCATTCAGAAGACGCCGTTTCCGTGTTACTCTGGATAGCCACGGAAGGGGTACCTGTCACATGACGTTCAAGGTTGGCGACACCGTGGTCTATCCCCATCACGGGGCCGCGCTGATCGAGGCCATCGAAACTCGCCAGATCAAAGGCGTGGACAAGACCTACTTGGTGCTGAAGGTCGCCCAGGGTGACCTGACGGTACGTGTGCCAGCGGACAATGCGGAGTTCGTCGGCGTACGTGATGTGGTCGGTCAGGACGGGCTGGACCGGGTCTTCGAGGTGCTGCGCGCGCCGTACGCCGAGGAGCCCACGAACTGGTCGCGTCGCTACAAGGCAAATCTGGAGAAGCTCGCCTCCGGCGATGTCATCAAGGTCGCGGAAGTCGTGCGTGACCTGTGGCGTCGTGAGCGCGAGCGCGGACTCTCCGCAGGTGAGAAGCGCATGCTCGCCAAGGCGCGCCAGATTCTGGTGAGCGAGCTCGCCCTCGCGGAGAACACCAACGAGGACAAGGCCGAGGCCCTGCTCGACGAGGTTCTCGCGTCCTGACGCCGGCTCAGTCGCCGAGACGCGAGCCGTCTTGACGTACGCCCAAGCCTGCGCAGAAGCGCAATGAAATGCCGCGGTGCCCGATGACGCAATTGCCGTATTGCTGTCGCCGGGCGCTGCGGCATGTTCGTACCCGCACCCATTCGGTAAACCGGCCGTTCACCCGGTATCGGCTTTCCCGCGGTATACCGGCGTATCCGATACTCGGGATGCCGAACCGGGCAGTCGACTTGACCGGATGTCACGGAAGGGTCCGGTCAGGCGTCGCGCCCGGTGCTCCCCCAGCTCCCCGAGCAGGGGGTACCCCCAGGCCATACCCATCCCGGTCGAGCACACAAACCTGACAGGAACCGATGTCTGACGTTTCGCTCCCTTCGCCGCCGGAGGCCCGTACCGCCGCCGTGATCCCGGCCGCCGGACGAGGTGTGCGCCTCGGTCCGGGCGCCCCCAAGGCGCTCCGCGCGCTGAACGGCACGCCCATGCTCATCCACGCGATCCGCGCGATGGCCGCGTCGCGCGCCGTCTCGCTGGTCGTCGTCGTGGCTCCGCCGGACGGCACGGCCGAGGTCAAGACGCTGCTCGACGCGCACGCGCTGCCCGAGCGCACCGACTTCGTCGTCGTCCCGGGCGGTGACAGCCGCCAGGAGTCCGTGAAGTACGGCCTCGACGCGCTGCCGCCCGGCGTCGACATCGTCCTGGTGCACGACGCGGCCCGGCCGCTCGTCCCCGTCGACACGGTGGACGCCGTCATCGAGGCCGTACGGGACGGCGCTCCCGCCGTCGTGCCGGCGCTGCCGCTCGCCGACACCGTCAAGGAGGTCGAGCCCGCGGCCGTCGCCGGGGAGACCGAGCCGGTCGTGGCCACCCCGGAGCGGGCTCGGCTGCGTGCCGTGCAGACGCCTCAGGGCTTCGACCGCGAGACGCTTCTGCGGGCCCACGAGACCGTCACCGACGACGTGACCGACGACGCCAGCATGGTCGAGCAGTTGGGCGTGCGGGTCGTGGTGGTGCCGGGCCACGAGGAGGCGTTCAAGGTGACGCGCCCGCTGGATCTGGTGCTGGCGGAGGCGGTTCTCGCGCGGCGGAGGCTCAACGATGGGTTCTGAGGCACCGGGAGCGACGGGTTCCGGGACCTCGGAGCGGACGGCCGTTCAGGGGTCTGGTCACGCCCCGGTCCAGGGCCTGGTGCTCCCGCTGGTCGGGATCGGCACCGACATCCACGCCTTCGAGGAAGGGCGGGAGCTGTGGTGTGCCGGCCTGAAGTGGGAGGGGGAGGGGCCCGGGCTCGCCGGGCACTCCGACGCCGACGTCGTCGCGCACGCCGCGTGCAACGCGCTCTTCTCCGCGGCGGGCCTCGGTGACCTCGGGGCCCACTTCGGCACCGGGCGCCCGGAGTGGTCCGGGGCGCCGGGGGTCGTGCTGCTGACGGAGGCGGCGCGGATCGTCCGCGAGGCCGGCTTCGTCGTCGGCAACGTCGCGGTCCAGGTCGTCGGCCCCCGCCCGAAGATCGGCAAGCGGCGGGACGAGGCCCAGAAGATCCTGTCCGAAGCGGTGGGGGCGCCGGTCTCGGTGTCGGGCGCCACGACGGACGGCCTCGGCTTCCCGGGGCGCGACGAGGGCCTGATGGCGGTCGCCACGGCACTGGTCGTACGAGCGGACCGAACGGGCTGAACGGACCGAGAGCACCTGCTGTCCGGGTGGTCGCAAGCACCGGCTGTCCAGCCGTCCGGGTGGTCGGGAGCACCGGCCATCCGGGTGGTAGGGAGCACCGGTTGTCCGGCGGCCCGGAGCACCGGCTCTCCGGTGGTCCCGGGCCCCGGAGTACGGGCGTCCGGGTGCGCCGGGACCACCCGGTTGTCCCCCCGACGCTCCCCCGTACAGCCCCTGGCTCCCCCGTTTGTCACGAATACGTGGCCATGCTGTGGGAAGGGGCGCGGGGCACTGCCCGGTGCCCACTACCCTGGAGTGGTGACCATTCGCCTGTACGACACCAGCGCCCGGCAGATCCGTGACTTCACCCCGCTCGTGCCGGGTTGCGTCTCGATCTACCTCTGTGGCGCGACCGTGCAGGCCGCTCCGCACATCGGGCACATCCGCTCCGGCCTCAACTTCGACATCATGCGCCGCTGGTTCGCGTACCGCGGCTATGACGTGACGTTCATCAGGAACGTCACGGACATCGACGACAAGATCATCGCCAAGTCGGCCGCCCAGGGCCGCCCCTGGTGGTCCATCGGCTACGAGAACGAGCGTGCCTTCAACGAGGGTTACGACGCGCTCGGCTGCCTGCCGCCCACGTACGAGCCCCGTGCCACCGGTCATGTCCCCGAGATGATCGAGATGATGCGCGGTCTCATCGAGCGCGGTCACGCCTACGAGGCCGACGGGAACGTCTACTTCGACGTGCGCTCGTACGACGGCTATCTCGAACTGTCCAACCAGGAGCTCGAGAACCTGCTCCAGCCCGCGGGCGAGGGCGAGACGGGCAAGCGCGACCCGCGCGACTTCGCCATGTGGAAGTCCGTGAAGCCGGGCGAGCCGAGCTGGGAGACGCCCTGGGGCCGCGGCCGTCCGGGCTGGCACCTGGAGTGCTCGGCCATGGCCCACAAGTACCTGGGCAGCGCCTTCGACATCCACGGCGGCGGGATCGACCTGATCTTCCCGCACCACGAGAACGAGATCGCGCAGGCCAAGGCCTTCGGGGACGAGTTCGCGAAGTACTGGGTGCACAACGCCTGGGTCACCCTGAGCGGCGAGAAGATGTCCAAGTCCCTCGGGAACTCGGTCCTCGTGTCCACGATGACCAAGGTGTGGCGTCCCATCGTGCTGCGCTACTACCTCGGCACCCCGCACTACCGCTCGATGATCGAGTACAGCGAAGGCGCCCTGCGCGACGCCGAGTCGGCGTTCGCGCGTATCGAGGGCTTCGTGCAGCGGGTCGTCGAGAAGGCGGGGGGCGTCGTCGAGCCGGCCGCCGAGGTGCCGCCCGCGTTCGCCGAGGCGATGGACGACGACCTGGGCGTCCCCCAGGCGCTGGCCATCGTGCACACGACGGTCCGCCAGGGGAACTCCGCCCTGGCCGCCGACGACAAGGAAGCCGCCGTGGCGCGCCTCGCCGAGGTACGGGCCATGCTCGGCGTCCTCGGACTCGACCCCCTCGACCCGCAGTGGGCCGAGGACGGCGACCGCGGCGACGATCTGCACGGCGTCGTCGACACCCTCGTCCATCTGGTCCTCGACCAGCGCGAGGCCGCCCGCGCCCGCAAGGACTGGGCCGCGGCGGACGCCATCCGCGACCAGCTCAACCAGTCCGGCCTGGTCATCGAGGACAGCCCGCAGGGGCCCCGCTGGGCGCTCGGACCGCGCTGACGGCCCGCTCCGGCGACCCCGGGGGCCCCCCGGGGGGCCGGTGGGATGTGTTGGGGGCGCGCCACCCGCGGGCGCCCCGAGAAATCAAGTCACCAACCCCCACCCCCCCA
>NZ_JBHYXD010000166.1:5989-10663 GCF_042751995.1 Streptomyces sp. NPDC059371
GGGGCGCGGGGGGGGCCGCGGCGGGGCGGGCCGGCCCCGCCCGCCCCCCCCCGCCCCCCCGGGGGGGGTGTGGGGGGGGCGCCCGCCGGCCCCCCGGGCCCCCCACACTTCATATACGTACGCACGCACGTCACACACAGACAGGTAGGTCATGGCTGCTAACAACCGCCGCATGTCCGGCAAGAAGGGCGCGCAGGTCGGCAGTGGCGGCCAGCGGCGCCGGGGCCTGGAAGGCAAGGGTCCGACCCCGCCCGCCGAAGCGCGCAAGGGACACAAGAAGAACCGCGTCGCCAACGCCAAGGCGAAGCAGATCGTCCGCAAGCCCGCCCCCCGGGGCCGCGGCGGCAAGGGCACGTCCGAGATGGTCGTCGGGCGCAACTCCGTCGTCGAGGCGCTGCGCGAGGGCGTCCCCGCGACGACGCTGTACGTCCAGCAGTTCATCGACAACGACGAGCGGGTCCGCGAGGCGCTCCAGCTCGTCGCCGAGCGCGGCGGCATCCACCTGATGGAGGCCCCGCGTCCCGAGCTGGACCGCATGACCAACGGGCTCAACCACCAGGGTCTCGTCCTCCAGGTCCCGCCGTACGAGTACGCGCACCCCGAGGACCTCGCCGCCGCCGCGTACGACGAGGGCAAGGACCCGCTGATCGTCGCCCTCGACGGCGTGACCGACCCGCGCAACCTCGGCGCGGTCGTCCGTTCCGCGTCCGCCTTCGGCGGCCACGGCGTCGTCGTGCCCGAGCGGCGCGCGGCCGGCATGACCGCCGGTGCCTGGAAGACGTCGGCCGGTGCCGCCGCCCGTACGCCCGTCGCGCGCGCCGCCAACCTGACGCGGGCCCTGGAGTCGTACAAGAAGGCCGGCCTCGTGGTGGTCGGCCTGGCCGCCGACGGTGAGGTCGAGGTCGGTGAACTGGAGGCCCTGGGCGGCCCCGTGGTCATCGTCGTCGGCAGCGAGGGCAAGGGTCTGTCCCGTCTCGTCGGCGAGACATGCGACTTCCGGGTGCGGATTCCGATGCCCGGTGGCGCGGAGTCGCTGAACGCCGGTGTGGCGGCGGGAGTTGTGCTGTACGAGGCGGCGCGCCGCCGCGCCTGAACGGACGTCCGGGTGGTCACCCGCGTGGGGTGACAGGGGTGTTCTGAACGATCTTGACGCGGTCCGGACAGTTCCGCGTGGTCCAAGCAGTGTCCTAAGCACACGTCACTCGGTTAGATGAGTGTGGACACCAGAACACCCCGCACACCCACGGGGGACCGCTCGCCGGGATTCGACGACGCTCCCGCGCTGAGCATGGTGAAGGTGCCGAGCGATCCGGCGCAGGTCATCGTCAACCATGCGAGCTTCCGCGTCCAGTTGGCGAGTGCGTCACGGGGCCAGTCCCCGCGCATCGCGCGGCACTTGGGCTCTCCCGGCACGCCGGGCCGAGCGGGCGGGGCCGGTCCGGCCGGCGGGACCCGCCGCCGCGCGCCCGTCGTCTGGAGCGGGAAGTCCGCGCCGGACGACACCGGCGCCCACCGCCTGCTCCAGGCCGTACGGAGCGCGGGCGTGGCCCACGGCTCCACCGGGCCTACGCCTGACGCCGGTTCGACGCAGGTCATCCCGCGCATCGGCGAACAGCCCGGCTACGCGGGCGATCTGACCGTCGACACGGTCGAGACGCCCTTCGTCGGCAGCCAGCGCTCCCCTCTCGGCGATGAGCGGCTGCTGCCCCGGACGCCCAGCGTGGGCAGCGCCTACGACGAACCGCCGTACGGCGAACACGCCTACACGGAAGGCGACTTCGGGGACGACGGCTTCGAGGACGACGACCGCTACGAGGAGGCGAGGCGCGAGGCGCCTGGCAGGCGGCGCGCTTCCGACACGGTCCGGCACGCCTATCACCCCGGGCGCCGGATGAATCTCGGCGTCGTGCTGCTCCCGCTGCGCGTCTTCCTCGGATTCATCTCCGTCTACGCCGGCATGGGCAAGCTCTGCGACCCGGTCTACTTCGACGGCGGCAAGCGCGGCTCCATGGTGAAGTGGCTCAACACGCTGCATCCGTGGGAAGTCGCCGAGCCGCTGCGGCAGTTCGCGCTCCACCACCCCGTCGGCTCCGGACTCGTCATCGCCTTCTTCCAGGTCATCGTCGGTGTCCTGACCGTTCTCGGGCTGTGGCAGCGGGTGGCGGCCGTGGTCGGCGCGATGCTGTCGGCGGCGCTCATCGTCACCGTGAGCTGGAAGACGGTGCCCGTGTACGACACGCCGGACATCATCTACCTCGCCGCCTGGTCCCCGCTGATCATCGCGGGTGCCCCGGTCTACTCCGCGGACGGACGGCTCTCCGGCGAGGCCTGGCGGACGCTCGGTCCGCGCGCCGACATCTGGGACCTGCGCGCCCGTGTGCTGCGGCGGGGCGCGCTGCTCACGTCCGTCGTCGTCGGACTGACCCTGCTCATCGGTTCGCTCCTCGGCGGCGCCGTCCGCGACTCCAGCCGGATCGTGGTTCCCGGTCCCGGCGAGGCCCCGCGCAACGAACTGCCCGGTTCCCCGCTCCCCGAGACGCCCGGTGAACGGCACCGGAAGGCCACCCCCTCGGCCTCCGAGCCGCCGACCCGGAGCAGCTCCGCGACCCCGTCGCACACGGCCGGCACTCCGGGCGCCACCCAGGAGACCGACCCGGTCGGCGGCGGGCAGCAGCCCAGCCAGACCCAGGGCAGCGGCCAGGCCCCGCCGGAGCAGTCCTCGCCGGTCGACCGGGCCCCGAGCACCGGCGCCGGTCCCTCCAGCAGCGGCGGCACGGCGACCGGCGGCAGCGGCGGCGGCACCGGCGGCACCGGCGGCACGGGCACCGGGAGCGGCACCTCCACCGGCGGGAGCTCGTCCACGGGCCAGCCGGGTCTGGTGGGCGGCCTGCTGGGCTGACGTCCCACCGACCCCGCGACGCCCGCACGGCCGGGCGCGACGACGGCAGGGCCCCGCACACGGATGTGCGGGGCCCTGCCGTCGTGTTGCTGTGCTGTGTGTCGCTGGGCTGTCGTCCTGTCGCGTGCCCCGGACGGTCTCGCAGGACTGTGCGGGGGCCGGTCCGCGTCGCGTAGAACCGTGCGGGCGGGCGGTTTCTAGCGGCCCAGGGCCGCGAGTTCCTTCGCCGCCTCCGTGAGGTCCTTGGCGGTGTCGATGGCCCGCCAGTAGGCGCCCTGCGGGATCGGGAAGCCCGACAGCCGGCGCTCGCGGGCCAGGCGCGGGAAGGTGGTGCGCTCGTGGTCGCCGCGCTCGGGGAGCATGTCGGTGAACTCGGGCGAGAAGACGTAGACGCCCGCGTTGATCTCGAACGTGGAGGGCGGCGCCTCGATGAAGTCGGTGATGTGACCGAAGCCGTCCGTCTTGACGGCGCCCCACGGGATGCGCGGACGGGCCAGCGCGAGGGTGGCGACGGCGTCGCGCTCGGCGTGGAAGTCCGCCATGTCGCGCAGCGAGAAACGGGTCCAGATGTCACCGTTCGTCGCGTACCAGGGCAGGTCGGGGTGCGGCAGACGTGCGGCGGCGTACTTGAGGCCACCGCCGCGGCCGAGGGGCTCCGTCTCGACGACCGTCGTGACGTTGAGCGGGAGGTCGGCCGAGTCCAGCCACTTCTGGAGGACGTCGGCGAGGTGACCGCAGGAGACGACGACGTCGGTCACGCCCTCTTCGGCGAGCCAGGTGAGCTGGTGGCCGATGATCGGTGTCCCGGTGCCGGGAATCTCGACCATCGGCTTGGGCCGGTCGTCGGTGTAGGGACGCAGCCGGGAACCCTGGCCGCCGGCCAGGACGACGGCTTGCACGGGGCGCGACGCGGCGTTCGGATCGGTCATGTTCGAACTCTACGTGGCGCCCCGCACGCGCTTTCCCGCGGCAACCGTTCCTTAACAGGCTGTTACCGGACGGGCCGGAATCGGTGTGTGCCGGCCGGTGTGTGCCGACTGGTGCGTGCAAGCCGGTGTGTGCCGACTGGTGCGTGCTAGAGATGGCCGGCCGCGACCCCCGAGGCGAACGCCGTGTCGCACACGGGCCGGGCGAAGGACTGGGCGCGCGTCGGCCCGTACGCGCGGACCGCGGCGCGGCCGAGGGCGCGGGCGATGGAGACGCAGTGCTTCGCGAGCGTCGGACGGCCGTTCACCTCCTGCTGGAGGTGGGTGAGGGCCACGCCCGGGTCCTTCTCCTGGAGTTCCAGGAGCAGTTTGTCGCGCAGGACGTCCTGCGGGGTGCGGGAGACGGCTCGCGTCGAGACCTCCTCGGAGGACGCGGTGAGCACCGAGCTCGAGGGATTCCCCGACCAGTTGACTTGGGTGACCGCGAGAGTCCCGGAGAGCACCAGGACGACAGGCAGAACGAGGGCGAGGGTCCGGCCGATCTGACGGGCGGGGCCACGGCCACGCCGGGGCCGCTGGTTAGTGGTGGAGTGCTTCACGCGAGTGAGGGTAGCGCGGGGTGATGATTTGGCGACATTTAGTCACCGGTTCGGGGGATGGGGAAGTTGGCTTTTCCGGGTAGCGGGTTGACGGACGACTACCGTACGGCGATCGAAATGCCCGGTCTGCCAGGGTATTTGTTGACAACGAAGAGGGGCGCCCGCGCGGGGGGCGGGGGGCGCGTCTGGAGAGGGTGGTGTTTTAACCCATAGAGGGGTGGTGTGTTAGGGAGGGGGGGACCCAGCGCTC
>NZ_JBHYXD010000167.1:0-10454 GCF_042751995.1 Streptomyces sp. NPDC059371
GGCGGGCGCGGGGCGCGCGCCGCGCCCGCGCGGCCGGGCGGCCCGGGGGGCCCCCCCCCCCCCCCCCCCCCCCCCCCCCCCCCCCCCACGGCCGTCACAGGGGAGCCGGGTAGCCCGGGAGCCGGGAACCGGAGACGCTCAGCGCCAGCCGTATCGCTCGCGCAACCGGTGTACGACGGAGTTGAACCGCATCCGGTCCAGCGCGCACGCCTCCCGCCGCATCCCGTCCTCGTGCAGCCGCAGCACGCGGTCCACGTTCACCCAGGAGTCCCGCCCGGTCCGGTCCCACGGTCCGCTGCCGATCGGCACCCATTCGCGGTCGCCGTTGTGCGCCTTGCTGGAGAGCTGGACGGCGAGCAGTGTGCCCGCGGCCTCCCGGGCCACGACCAGCACCGGGCGGTCCTTGCCCCGGCCGTCGTTCTCCTCGAAGGGGACCCACGTCCAGACGATCTCCCCGGGATCGGGGTCGCCGTCGTGCGCGGGGGCGTACTCGGTCTTCACGGGGCCGACCTCGCGGGGCTCGGCCTCGGTGGTGGCGGAGGGGCCGTAGCGGCCGGGGACGGCTTCTTCGGTGTCATCGGTAAAGGCAGTCACGGGGGCCACCGTAAAGCCTGCGCGCCAGGTCGCGGCGGGCGGGTCCGGGGCCTGACGGCTCAGCACGGCTCCGCGGTCAGCCCAACTTCCGTGAGGCGCCCGCCCCATGGAGTGCGGCGCGACGGGGGACACGGCGACGGGGGGGCCGGGGGGGTGGGGGCAAACCCCCGCCGCCCCCCCCCCACCGAAACCACCAAACCCGGCCCGGCGCCCCCCCCCCCCCCTCGCGGGGGCGGGGCGGCCTGTCGCCTGTGGGTGTTGTTATTTCCCTCCCCCCCCCACACCACCCCCCCCCCCGGCCCCTACTGATCAGAACCACCGGTGCCCGTACGCCTCAGCGCACGGATCTCACCCCTCGTCCTTCTCCACGGGCACCTTCTCGCTGACCGGCGGCACGAACCCGTTGAGCTCCGCCGCCGGGCTCTTGGCCGGGGTGCCCTCGGGATTCATCGAGGAGAGCAACTGGCGTGCCAGGCCGAGGCCCGTGCCGCCCATGGTGAGCGCCTTGGCGAACAGCTCCGACATGCCGTCGGCGCCGTTGAGCAGCACCATGTGATCCACGTTGCCGAACGCGCTCGCGCCCGCCTGGACGATCTCCGGCCAGTTCTCCGCGAGTTGCTGGGCGACCACGGCCTCCTGGTTCTCGGCCAGCGCGGCGGCGCGGGCCTGGATGGCCTCCGCCTCCGCGAGACCCTGGGCCCGGGTCGCCTCGGCCGCCGCCAGGCCCTTGGCCTGCGAGGCGGCGGCCTCGGCCTCGCCGGTGGCACGGGTCGCCTGGGCGGCCGCGGCGCCGCGTGCCTTGGTCGCCTCGGCCTCGGCGTTGGCCGCCGTCTTGACCCTGGTCGCCTCCGCCACCGCGGCGAGCTCGGTCTCCTTGGCCTTGGCCTGCGCCGCCGAGATCCGGGCGTCACGCTCGGCCTCGGCCCGTGCCCGGATCTCGTACGCCTTGGCGTCCGCCGGCTTGCGGACGTCCGCCTGGAGCTGCTGCTCGCGGCGGTGTGCCTCGAGCTCGGCGACCCGTGTCTCCTGGACGACGACGTCCTGCTGAGCGGAGGCCGCCGCGAGCGGGCCGGCCATCTGGGCCGTCGCCGCCGCCTTGTCCCGCTCGGCCTGGTAACCGGCCTGCTGGATCTCGCTGTCCCTGGTCGCCTCCGACATCCGGGCCGCGGCCTTCTGCTCGGCCTCGGTGGCCAGCCGGTTCGCCTCGGCCTGCGCGATACGGGCATCACGCTGGACGGCGGCGGCGTGCGGCATGGCCAGGTTCCGGATGTACCCGGTCGGGTCCTCGATCTCATGGATCTGCAGCGAGTCGACGATCAGGCCGAGCTTCTCCATCTCCGTACCGCAGGCGGCCCGGGTCTGACCGGTCAGCTTCTCCCGGTCGCGGATCATGTCCTCGACGGTCAGCCCGCCGACGATGGATCGCAGATGGCCGGCGAACACGTTGTGCACCCGCTCCGCCATCATCTTCTGCTGGTCGAGGAAGCGACGCCCCGCGTTGGCGATCGACACGAAGTCGTCGCCCACCTTGAAGATGACCACGCCCCGCACCTTGAGCGGAATGCCCTGGGTGGTCACGCAGTCCACGTGCAGTTCGGTCTCGTTGAGGTCGAGCGAGATCTTCCGCACCGCCTGCACGCCGGGCAGTACCAGCGTGCCGCGCCCCGTCACGATGCGGAATCCCATGCCTTCTTCGAGACCTTCGGTCCGATGCTTCGAACCGGAGATGATCAACGCTTCGTTGGGCTCCGCGACACGCCACATGAGCTTGAAGACCACAACGATGAAGATCAGTGCGAGGACAACCGCCCCCGCCACGACGCCGACAACCATCGGCATACGCCCCCTTTGGATGGTGCCCTTTCGGCACCGAACGAACGGGAGTGTGCTCCTCGCCGACACCGGAATACAGAGGTGTGCGAATCCTTGTTGCGTTCTTGACGCATACGGCTCTCACCTGGGACGAGGGCAGCTCAACTGTCGTATGAAAAGCATCAGTTCGACCTCCAGGAGGGGCGGCCGGAGTCGCGCGGCGCGCTCAGTTCTCGTACGCGGCCGAGACGTACACCGTGCGCGGCGCCAGGTACTCCACCACCATCACCACCGTGCCCCGCTCGATACGGTCCTTCGGCGCTGCCGGATACGCGAGGAAGTGCTCGGCGCCGCCGCGCACCCGGACCATCACCTCGCCGACGAGCCCGGGTCCGACCGTGCCGGTGACGCGTCCCATCAAACCGACCATCGAGGCATCGTCCATGGCCACAGCGTAAGGCCGGAACTCCCCTACACGGCCGGGGAGTCCACGACGGCTTCGCGCGGAGGCCACCGCTCGTGCCAGCGCAGGTCCGCCTCCAACTGTGCGGCCAGCGACACCAGCAGCGGCTCGCTGTCCGCCGGGCCGAGCAACTGCGCGCCGACCGGGAGCCCTTCGCCGACGAAGCCCGCGGGGACGTTGACGCCCGGCCAGCCGAGAACGTTCCACGGCCAGGCGTACGGGCAGGCGGCGATCATGGCGCGGTCGGTGCGCAGCCCGCTCAGGCCGAGCATCGCGCCGATGGCCGGCGGGGGAGCGGCGGTGGTGGGCGCGAGCACCACGTCGTAGGTGTCGAAGAGCGCGCCGACGCGCCGTCGCAGCCCGGCCTCGGCCCGGCGGGCCGCCCGCAGCGGAGCGCCGCCGAGCAGCCGGCCGAAGCGCGCCGCGCCGTGCGTGCGCCGGTCGAGGAGTTCGGGGAACGGTACGGCGCGCGCATGTTCGGCGATACCCGCCGTGGCGCGCGGGACGAACGTGAGCCCGATGGGCCCGTAGCGGGGATCGGCCTCCTCGACCGCGTGCCCGAGCGCGGCGAGCCGCTCCGCGAGCGTGAGGACCTTCGCCCGTACGGCGGGGTCGAGCCGGGCGGGCAGCGCGGTGAACGGCGGTTTCAGCGACAGCGCGATGCGCAGCCGGCCCGGATCGCGGCCCACGGCGTCGTGGACGCGCAGCGCGGCGGGGCGGTGCAGATCGCCCGCGTGGCTGCCGCTCGCCGCGTCCAGCAACAGGGCGGCGTCCGCGACCGTGCGGGCGAGCGTGCCGTTGACCGTTATGCCCTGGAAGGACTCCGGGCGCGGCCACGTCGAGATCCGGCCGCGCTGCGGTTTGATGCCGACCAGATGGGTCCAGGCGGCCGGGATGCGCACGGAGCCCGCCCCGTCCGAGCCCAGCGCCGCGGGCACCAGGCCCGCGGCCACGGCGGCCGCGGAGCCCCCGGACGAGCCGCCCGGGGTGTGCCCGTGATGCCAGGGGTTGCGGGTCGCGCCGAAGGCCGGGCCCTCGGTGAAGGGCCACTGGCCCAGCTCGCAGGTGTTGGTCTTGCCGACCACGACGGCCCCGGCCGCGCGCAGCCGGCGGACCGCCTCGCCGTCCTCGGGCACCGGCGGGAAATCCCCCGCGCAGCCGAACGCGGTCGGCTCGCCCGCCACGTCCATGTCGTCCTTGACCGCGACCGGCACCCCGAGGAGCGGCCGCCGCCCGCCCGCGGCCAGCTCCGCGTCCGCCGCGTCGGCCTCCGCGAGGGCGGCCTCGGCGCGCACCAGCCGGAAGGCGTTCACCGTGGGCCGGGCCGCCTCGATCCGGGCGAGCGCCCGCTCGACCAGCTCGCGCGAACTCACCTCACCCGCGGCCAGCACACGCGCGCTCTCCGTCAGTCCTGGGGCACGGTCGGGATCCATCCGGGTCACCTCCGAAGCGGTTGTCTACCGAACGGTAACCTCTGGGGCCCTGCGACGGTACCGGACCCTCAACCTCCTTTACGGAGGCGGGAGTTCCGTAAACGGCGGGTCCGATCGGGTGCCCCGGCGCGAGGCGGTGTCCGGGCTCTCTGCAAGGATGCGTCGCGTCATGGCGCAGATACCGAAACAGTCCGCCGGCCGGCCGACGCCCGCACGACGTCCCGTACCGACCAGTGCCGACGTGGCACGCCTCGCGGGTGTCTCCCGCGCGACCGTCTCGTACGTCCTGAACAACACGAGCGCGGTCCGTATCAGTGAACCGACCCGGCGCCGGGTCCGCGAGGCCGCCGAGGAGCTCGGATACGTTCCGCACGCGGCCGCCCGCAGTCTGCGGGCCGGACACAGCCGCATGGTGCTGATGCCCGCCCCGACCGCCCCCGTGGGCCCGCTCTACCACCAGTTCTTCGCCGAACTCCAGTCCGAGCTGGGCCGGCTCGACTACACGGTCGTCCAGTACGGCAGCGTCGGCCTGCGCGGCGACGAGGCGGCCCGCGCCTGGGCCGAGCTGCGCCCGGTCGCCGTCCTGGTGCCCGGCAGCGGCCTCGGCCCGCAGGGTGTCGCGGTCCTCAAGCGGGCGGGCGCCCGCGCCGTGGTCACCCTCGGCCCCGAACGGGTCGAGGGCGCCCACGCGCTGCTCATGAACCACGACCGGGTCGGCCACTGCGCGGGTGTCCATCTGCTGTCCGGGGGCCGCCGCCGCATCGGTGTGGTGATGCCGGGGGAGAGCGGCCTGGAGATCTTCTCCAGGCCCCGCCTCGACGGCGTCCGGCGGGCCCTGCGCGGCACGGACGCGACGGTGACCGAACTGCCGCTGGTGTACGAGGAGGAGGCCGCCGCCCGGCTCGCGGCGCGCTGGCGCTCCCTCGGCCTCGACGCGGTCTTCGGGTACAACGACGAGTACGCGATGCTCCTCATGCGCGCCCTCCAGGACGAGGGCGTCGCCGTGCCGGACGAGACCGCCGTCGTCGGCGCCGACGACCTCATGCTCGGCCGGCTGCTGCGGCCCCGGCTGAGCACCGTGCATCTCGATCTGCCCTCCGGCCGCGACCTCGCCGAGCTGGTCGACCGCGTGGTCCGCGAACCGGGCACCGAGCCCGAGACGCGCGAGGTGCTCGGCGCACGAGTGGTGCACCGCGCGTCGAGCTGAGAGAGGCTGGTGCCGCAGCAGGCAGAGGGTCGCCACCCCGCGGCACCGAGCCTGTTCACCCGGCCCGTGCACGGCGGGGCGGTCGCGTGCCGGAGCTCGGACCCGGCGGCATCGGACACCGGAGGCGCTTCATGCGGACCACGGTCGGCATCATCGGCGCGGGCCCGGCAGGACTCCTGCTGGCCCGGCTGCTGCACCGGACGGGGATCGACTGTGTCGTCCTGGAGAGCAGGGACCGTGCGTACGTGGAGCGCCGCCAGCGGGCCGGCATGCTGGAGCAGGGCACGGTCGACGCCCTGCGCGAGTGCGGAGCGGGCGAGCGGCTGGACGCCGAGGGTCTGGTCCACCACGGGATCGAGCTGCGCTTCGAGGGCGAGCGCCACCACATCGACTTCCCCGGGCTCACGGGTGGCCGGACCGTCACGATCTACGCCCAGACGGAGATCGTGAAGGATCTCGTCGCCCTCCAACTCGCTGACGGGCCACCCCTGTTGTTCGAGGCCGAGGCGCTGACCGTGGAGGAGCCGGAAAGCGCCTCGCCCGTCGTGCGGTTCGTGCACGAGGGACACGAACGCACGCTGGACTGTGACTGGGTGGTGGGCTGCGACGGCGGCCACGGCGTCGCGCGCGCCGCGTTCCCGGCCGGGACGGGCCGCTCGTACGCGCACGACTACCCGTACTCCTGGCTCGGCATACTCGCCGATGTGCCGCCCTCCTGCGAGGAGTTGATCTACGCCCGGGGTGCCACCGGCTTCGCCCTGCACAGCATGCGCTCCCCGTCGGTGTCCCGGCTCTACCTCCAGGTCCCGAACGGCACCGACGCCGGCGACTGGCCCGACGAGCGCGTCTGGGACGAACTGGCCGCGCGGTTCGCGGTCGACGGGGACTGGCGGCTGGAGCGCGGACCCGTCACCGCCAAGTCGGTCACCTCCATGCGCAGTTGGGTCCACGAGCCGATGCGTCACGGGCGGCTGTTCCTGGCCGGGGACGCCGCCCACATCGTGCCGCCGACCGGCGCCAAGGGGCTCAACCTCGCGGTGTCGGACGTACGGCTCCTGGCCCGCGCGTTCGCCGGACTCCACCGCACCGGTTCGACGGAACTCCTGGACCGCTACTCGCGGACGGCCCTCGAACGTGTGTGGCAGGCCACACGTTTCTCGTACGACATGACTAAGATGTTGCACGCTCAACCAAATGAGGATGCCTTCGAACACCGGATGCAGCTCGCGCGACTGCGCCGGATCACGGCATCGCGTTCCGCCGCCGCCGAACTGGCAGCGAACTACACGGGACTTCCGCTGGCCCCCGAGCCGCGGGAATCCGCGGAGTCCCGCCGGTGATCAGTGACCGATCGGAGAGCCGACATGCCGCTGCTCGACCCCACGACCTGGCAGTCCCGCCCCCTCTCGGGCGATGAGTACACCGTCACCGAACCCGCCACCGGCGAGAGCCTCGGCACGGTCACCCTCGCCGCCGCCGAGGACGTCGCGAGTGCCGCGCGGACGGCGCGCGCCGCGCAGACCGAGTGGGCCAGGGCCCCGCACTTCGTCCGAGCCGCCGTACTGCGCCGGGCGGGCGACCTCTTCGCCGCGCACGCCGACGAGCTGCGCGACTGGATCGTGCGGGAGTCCGGCTCCATCCCGGGCAAGGCGGACTTCGAGCTGCACGTCGCCGCCCAGGAGTGCTACGAGGCGGCCGCCCTCGCCTCCCGCCCGACGGGCCAGATCCTGCCGTCGGAGGCCCCGCGGCTGTCGTACACGCGCCGCGTCCCGGTCGGCGTCGTGGGCGTGATCGCGCCCTTCAACGCGCCGCTGATCCTCTCGATCCGCTCGGTCGCCCCGGCGCTCGCGCTCGGTAACGGCGTCGTCCTGAAGCCGGACCCGCGCACGGCCGTGTGCGGCGGCCTCGCGCTCGGAGCCGTCCTCGCCGAGGCGGGACTTCCCGACGGGCTGCTCCAGGTCCTGCCCGGCGGCCCCGAGGCCGGCCGCGCCCTCGTCACCGACCCGCTGATCCCGGTCATCTCCTTCACCGGCTCGACCGCCGCGGGACGCTCGGTCGGTGAGGCCGCCGGACGTCATCTCAAGCGCGCGCACCTGGAGTTGGGCGGGAACTCCGCGCTGGTCGTCCTGGAGGACGCCGACATCGAGGCGGTCATCTCCACTGCCGCCTGGGGCTCGTTCTTCCACCAGGGCCAGATCTGCATGACCACCGGCCGTCACCTGGTCCACGCCTCGCTCTACGAGGAGTACGTCGAACGGCTCGCCGCCAAGGCCGACTCGCTCGCCGTCGGCGACCCGCACCGTGAACAGGTCCACCTCGGACCCATCATCGACGACGCCCAACTCGCCAAGATTCATGGGCTGGTGGAGTCCAGCACCGCAAACGGCGCGAAGCTGGCCGCGGGCGGCACGCACGACCGGCTCTTCTACCGGCCCACCGTCCTCGCCGGAGTCGACGACACGACCCCGGCGTACGCGGAGGAGGTCTTCGGCCCGGTCGCCCCGGTCCGCTCCTTCGGCACCCTCGACGAGGCGGCGGCCCTGGCCTCGGCGGGACCGTACGGTCTGGCCCTGGGCATCGTCACCCGGGACACCGCCCGCGGCCTCGACCTCGCCGAACGCATCCCGACCGGCATCGCGCACATCAACGACCAGACCGTCAACGACGAGGCCGTCGCGCCCTTCGGCGGTACGGCCGCCTCAGGCACCGGCGCCCGCTTCGGCGGCGAGGCCAACCTGGACGCCTTCACCGACCTGCGGTGGACGACGGTGCGCGGGGACGTGACCGGCTACCCCTTCTAGGGGAGGAACCGGCGGCTTCCACGGGGAACCGGCGGCGCGGCGGGCCGAGGACCTACTCGGCGTCCTTGGCCTGCTCGGCGCCGGTGCCCTGCTCCTCGGCCGCGGCCTGCTGGGCGGCGACCGACTTGCGGACCTCGTCCATGTCCAGCTTCCGGGCCTGCCCGATGACGTCCTCCAGGGCGGCGGCGGGCAGCGCCCCGGGCTGGGCGAAGATCGCGACCTGGTCGCGGACGATCATCAGGGTCGGGATCGACTGGATCTCGAAGGCCGCGGCCAGCTCCGGCTGCGCCTCCGTGTCGACCTTGGCGAAGACCAGGTCCGGGTTGGCCTCGGCGGCCTTCTCGTAGACCGGGGCGAACTGACGGCACGGCCCGCACCACTCCGCCCAGAAGTCGATCAGGACGAACTCGTTGTCCGTGACCGTCTGGTCGAAGTTCTCCTTGGTGAGTTCAACGGTGCTGCTCATTCCACTTCCCTCTTCCTCGTGTCAAGGTCATGCCGGTCAGCACAACGCCACCCACCGGGGGCCTATTCCGGGTGCGTACCCGTGTGGCCACGGCGCACACCAGCAACCAGACTGGCCCCATGACGGAAACGGAATCCATCGCCTACGACGTCGTGGTGCTCGGTGCCGGACCCGTGGGGGAGAACGTCGCCGACCGCGCCCGCGCCGCCGGCCTCTCCGCCGCGGTCGTGGAGAGCGAACTGGTCGGCGGCGAGTGCTCGTACTGGGCCTGCATGCCCAGCAAGGCCCTCCTCCGCCCGGCCATCGCCCGCGCCGACGCCCGCCGCGTACCCGGCCTGTCCGCCGCCGTACAAGGCCCCCTCGACGCCTCCGCGGTGCTCGCCCACCGCGACTATTTCACCTCGGACTGGAAGGACGACGGCCAGCTCGCCTGGCTGGACGGCATCGGCGCCGCCTTCCACCGCGGACACGGCCGACTCGCCGGACCACGCACCGTGACGGTCGACGGGCCCGACGGCGAACGGCGCCTGCTGACCGCCCGGCACGCGGTCGCGGTCTGCACCGGCACCCGCGCCCTGCTCCCCGACCTGCCGGGCCTCGCCCAGGTCAAGCCGTGGACGAGCCGCGACGCCACCTCCGCGCACGCCGTGCCCGGACGGCTGATCGTGGTGGGCGGCGGTGTCGTGGCCGCCGAGATGGCCACGGCCTGGCAGGCGCTCGGCTCCCGGGTCACCCTCCTGGTCCGCGGCAAGGGCCTGCTGCCCCGCATGGAGCCCTTCGCCGGAGAACTGGTCGCCGAGGCGCTGGCCGAGGCGGGCGCGGACGTCCGCACCGGCATCTCGGTGACGGCCGTCTCGCGCGAGAACTCGGCCGTGGTCGCCCTCACGGACACCGGTGAACGCTTCGAGGCCGACGAGATCCTGTTCGCGACCGGCCGCGCGCCTCGTACCGACGACCTCGGCCTCGAGACGGTCGGCCTGGAGCCGGGCAAGTGGATCGAGGTCGACGACAGCCTCCGGGTCGTCGGCAGCGATTGGCTGTACGCGGTCGGCGACGTCAACCACCGCGCGCTGCTCACCCACCAGGGCAAGTACCAGGCCCGGATCGCGGGTGCCGCCATCGCCGCACGTGCCGCGGGCGTGCCGCTCCTGGAGACGGACCCCTGGGGCGCGCACTCCGCCACCGCCGACCACGCGTCCGTCCCGCAGTGCGTGTTCACCGACCCGGAGGCGGCGGCCGTGGGCCTCTCCCTCGCGGAGGCGGAGCAGGCCGGTCACCGGGTCCGGGCCGTGGACGTCGACATGGCCTCGGTGGCCGGCGCCGGACTGTACGCGGACGGCTACCGGGGCAAGGCCCGCATGGTCGTCGACCTCGACCGCGAGATCATCCTCGGTCTCACCCTGGTCGGTCCCGGCGTCGGGGAACTCATCCACTCGGCGACCATCGCCGTCGTCGCCCAGGTCCCCGTCGAGCGCCTGTGGCACGCCGTCCCGTCGTACCCGACGGTCAGCGAGGTCTGGCTGAGGCTCCTGGAGGCGTACCGGGACGCGTGAGCCGCGCGTGCCCGGGGTGCCCGTCCAAGACCGGACGCGCACCCCCCGGCCCCCCCCCCCCGGGGCCGGGGGGGCCGGGCGCCCGTATGCCGGCCCGCGCGGCCCCCGCCCCGCCCGCGCGCGCG
>NZ_JBHYXD010000168.1:0-10349 GCF_042751995.1 Streptomyces sp. NPDC059371
GCCCGGGGCGGGGGCGGGGGGTTAATGCGAGCCCCCCCCCCGGGGGCCCGGGCCCTCCCCCCCACCCGCCCACCCCCCCCGCGGGTGCCCCCCCCCCGGCGTTCGCCGTGCGTCCGCGGGCCGCCACCGGGCGCCCGCCCGGGTCACCAGGCGGTTCGGGAGGCCTTGTCCTCGGACGGGAAGAGGATCCACAGCGCTATGTAGAGCAGGAACTGCGGGCCGGGGAGCAGGCAGGACAGGACGAAGACGACACGCATCGTCGTCGCCGAGGTGCCGAAGCGCCGTGCCAGCGCAGCACAGACTCCGCCGATCATGCGGCCGTTCGTGGGGCGGGCAAGGGCGGTCATGGTGGCTCCTTCGCGAACCGTCGTCGAGTGCCGGCGGGGCCGGCTTCGTCGTTCTCATCGGCGCCTTCACCGATGTCCTCAACGCTACGAGGACGACGTGCGCGACACCTCGCTCCAGGGAGCGATCCCGACCCTGGCAATCGTCGGGGTCCGACCCTGAGCCGGGTCCTCCCGGAGGACGGCCGCGCGGCGCCGCGTCTCGGCCCTGCGGCGGAACCGGGCCCTGAGGGCGGGTACGACCGCGAGATGCGCGAGCGCCACGCCGAGGGTGTTCAGAATGATCGAGTCGATGTCCACGACCTGGCCCGGCACCCCGGTCTGGAGCAGTTCTATGCCCAGGGACAGCAGCACGCCGGCGGCGGTCGTCCGCAGGAGCGAACCGAGGGGGGAGACGGCGAGCCTGCCCCCCGCCATCGGGAGCAGCACACCCAGCGGGGCGAGCAGGCCGAGGCCCGCGGCGATACGCCGGGCGGCCATCTCGGGGCCCAGTGCGAGGTCGGCTCTGATACCCGCGAAGGGCCGCAGGTTGGCGGCGCTCACCCAGGGGACGTCCAGCGGCCGCAGCGTGATCCAGGCGACGAGCGCCAGGTGTGCGACGAGGAGGACACCTCCTGCCACACGGACGCGGGTGACGGCGCTGCCGTCCTCTGAACCATGACGCTGCACGCCCCCCAAGACGCGGGGTCCGGCACGATCGGTTCCGCTGCGATGGGTTTCGGACCCGTAGCGTTACGAACCCCGGACAGTCGTCGACGCCGGGGCCGTGTCGCCCGGGGCGGCGCGCATCTCCGGGGTGCACTCGTAACTGCGCAGGCCGGAGGAGGCGGGACCGCCCAGGACGACCGTGCCGTCGTCCCGCGCGGCGGCCGAGTCCGAGAAGGTGCAGACGATCTGGGCGAGTGCCGTCCGGGTGAGGTTCTGCGGCGGGGTGCTCAGCCGCAGTGTGTCCTCGGGGTCCCCGTCGTGGGGCCCGCCGACCGTCATGCCGCCGCGTACGTCCGTCGTGTACCCGGCCTGCTCCTCGGGCGTCGAGGGCGCCTCGGCGAGCTCGTCCAGCAGCGCCTGGGCCACCAGGACCCGGCGCGCCGACTCCGCCGTACCGTCCGCGATGCGCACCGACCGGTCGACCGTGACCAGTTGTTCCGAGCAGAGCAGGAAGACCTGGACCGGCACCCCGTGCGAGGACTGGGTGGTGATGTCCGGGCCGGAGAGGGCGCAGGGCACCCGGGAGGGCGCCGGACCGAAGTCGGTGGGCACCTGGGTGGGACGGATACCGCACCCCGCGAGGAGCACGCCGAGCAACGGAACGGCCAGCCAGGGCAGCACCCGCCCCCGGGAGGCGGTGCGCGTCCGTGGGCCGGTGGGGTGTGCGGGGGTCATCCGGTGGAGCCTTCCGTGCCGTTCCCGTGCGCGGAGGCGTCCCGGCCCCGCGGGTGGTCGGCGAGCGATTCCGAGGGGTCCAGGGGGAGGCGCAACGTGAAGACCGCCCCGCCCTCGGGCGCGTTCGCCGCGGTGATCTCGCCGCCGTGGATGTGCGCGTTCTCCAGGGCGATGGAGAGGCCGAGACCGCTGCCCTCGGAGCGCGGACGGGACGCGCTGGCCTTGTAGAACCGGTCGAAGACATGCGGCAGGACGTCCTCGGGAATGCCGGGACCGTGGTCCTGCACCTTGATGACCAGTTCCTCGCCCTCCACGCGCACCGACACCCGCACCGGTGAACCGCCGTGCTTGAGCGCGTTGCCGATCAGGTTCGCCAGGATCACGTCGAGGCGGCGCGGATCGAGCCGCGCCATCATGCCGCGGACGGCGTCCAGCTCGACGGCGTCCAGCCAGGCGCGCGCGTCGATGCAGGCGGTGATCTGGTCGGCGATCTCCACGTCGTCGAGGATGAGCCGGGCGGTGCCCGCGTCGAAGCGGGTCACCTCCATCAGGTTCTCGACGAGGTCGCCCAGGCGTCGGGTCTCGCTGACGACGAGCCGTACGGCCGGCTCGATCATCGGGTCGACACTGCCGGTCTCCGCGTCCAGTTCCTCTTCGAGGATCTCGGTGACGGCGGTGATCGCGGTGAGCGGTGTACGCAGTTCGTGCGACATGTCGGCGACGAACCGGCGGGACGCCTCGTCCCGCGCGCTCATGTCCGCGACCCGCTTCTCCAGCGACTCCGCCGTCCGGTTGAACGTCCGTGACAAATCCGCGAGTTCGTCGGTGCCGGAGACCCGCAGCCGGGTGTCCAGCTTGCCCTCGCCGAGCCGGCGGGCCGCGATGCCCAGCCGGTGCACCGGCTTGAGGACCGTGGTCGCGGCGGCCTGGGCGAGCAGCGCCGAACCGATCAGCGCGAGCCCCGTCGCGATCCCCAGCGACCAGGCCAGGGAGTTGAGGTCCTTGGCCTCCGGCTCAAGGGACTTGAGCATGTAGCCGGTCGTGCTGCCGTCGATCACCCGGGCCCCGCCCACGAGGTACGACTTGTCGTGCTCGGTGATCCGCTGCCAGTACAGGTGGTACGCGGACGTGTTGGTCGAGGTCAGCGGCTGCTGCTTGTTCACCGCCTTCTGGAGGGACTTCGGTACGTCCTCCAGGGTGAACGTGTCCAGCTCGGAGTTGCCGGTGATCATCTTGCCGTCGGCGGCCTCGGCGGTCAGCAGCACACTGAAACGCTGGCTGCTGTTCGCCATCTGCCCGGCCGTGCGCTGGAGTTCGTCCTGCGCCGGGTGCACGGGCAGCATGCTCGCGTGGTTGCGCATCTCCTGCTGGAAGTCACGCAGCACCGCGTCCTGGGTGCGCGTCAGCACGGCCTCGCGGTTGAGCCAGTACGCGATGCCCGAGGCGGACACCGCGGCGGTGAGCGCGACGAGCCCGAACACCACGACCAGCCGCAGCCGCAGACTGGTGAAGCGCAGACCGGACAGCAACGCCTTGCGCGCCGCGGCCCAGCCGCGGAGCTTGTCCTGCGGTTTGGTCACTGAGGATTGTCCAGCCGATAGCCGACGCCGCGCACGGTACGGATCAGGGTGGGAGAGGACGGCACGTCCTCCACCTTCGCGCGCAGCCGCTGCACACAGGCATCGACCAGACGCGAGTCGCCCAGGTAGTCGTGCTCCCACACCAGGCGCAGCAACTGCTGCCGGGACAGGGCCTGTCCGGGCCTGCGGCTCAGCTCCAGGAGCAACCGCAACTCGGTGGGCGTCAGTTGCAGATCCTCACCGTTCTTGGTGACCGTCATCGCGGCACGGTCGATGACCAGCGAGCCGAACGACGCGGAGTCGTTCGCCTCCCGCTCGCCGCGGCGCAGCACGGCACGGATCCGGGCGTCGAGCACCCGGCCCTGCACCGGTTTGACGACATAGTCGTCGGCGCCGGACTCCAGTCCGACGACGACGTCGATGTCGTCACTGCGCGCGGTCAGCAGGATGATCGGAAGCTGGTCGGTGCGCCGGATGCGCCGGCACACCTCGAATCCGTCGATGCCGGGCAGCATCACATCCAGCACGATCAGATCCGGGCGCTGCTCGCGCAGCAGCTTCAGACCGTCCTCGCCGGTGGCAGCGGTGGCCACCCGGTGTCCCTGGCGCGTCAAAGAGAGCTCCAGGGCCGTCCGGATGGCGTCGTCGTCCTCGATCAGCAACAGGGAAGGCACGAACGTCATTCTGGCCCATGTCGTGCGTGTGTATCGACTGTTGGAGCGCTCCCACTCGTCTCCCGGCCCCAACGAGAGGTCTCGCGGGCGGCCGCCGGGGCCCAAGTGGTCATCTGCGTAGTCGTACCGCTCTTCTCTGTGATCGCGCTGTGCCGCGCCTGGGGGTGGGCCCTGTGACAGGTCTGTGACAGTCGGCGGACACGGCCATGAAGTGGGCCCGGCAAGCTTTTCGACACAAGGCAGGACGCACGACGGAACGAACCGAAGATCCGGGACTCCACGACGGGGGGCGCGAGATGAACACGCTGCACAGCACCAGCACTAGCGCAGTTGTCACGCGGCTCCACGACGTCACCCGGGCCACGGAGAAGTCCGGGAACGATGGGGGCACCTCCCTGCTCGAGCGAAGCCGAGAGCTTGGGGGAGGCCGGGGGTGCGCTCGCGGCGCCGGGCGTCAGCACACCGTGTACATGACGGTGGTTGACGGTTTCACGGGGGAGAACACCACGGCGCCCGCCGCCGTGGGCACGACGGGGGGGAAGGCTCACGGGGGAGCCGCGTACGGGGAGGGCTCGGGGGAGCGTCGTTCCGGGGCGGGGAGTGTGGAGGCCGAAGCGGCCTTCACCGCCTACGTCCAGGAGCGCCGCGCCTCCCTGTACGCAACCGCCTACCACCTGACCGGTGACCGCTTCGAGGCCGAGGACCTGCTGCAGAGCGCGCTGTTCTCGACGTACCGGGCCTGGGACCGGATCAGTGACAAGGCCGCGGTCGGGGGCTACCTCCGCCGCACCATGACGAACCTGCACATCAGCGCGTGGCGCCGCCGCAAGCTGAACGAGTACCCGACCGAGGAACTGCCGGAGACGGCCGGTGACACGGACGCGATGCGCGGCACCGAGCTGCGCGCGGTCCTGTGGCAGGCACTGGCCCGGCTGCCCGAACTCCAGCGCACCATGCTGGTCCTGCGGTACTACGAGGGCCGCACGGACCCGGAGATCGCGGAGATCCTCGGCATCAGTGTCGGCACGGTGAAGTCCAGCATCTGGCGCTCGCTGCGCCGGATGCGCGAGGACGAGGTCCTCAGCTTCGGCCGTGACGAGGAGGAGTCCTTCGGGGAGCTTGTCGCCTGAGGGTCACGGGGGGCCGGCTCCGGGGGGAGCCGGTGACGGGGGTCGGTTCCGGGGGGAGCCGACGCCGAACGGGGTCACGGGGAAACGGGTCACGGGGAATCGACCGTGTCACGGGGGACCACGGGGGAAACGGAAGAAGGTCCAGGCGGTCGGGGGTCCGCTTGGACCTTCTTTCGTTTTTCGGGGGAACCGGCGGCTACGCGGTCGCCGTGGGGGCGGACGCCCGCGGTGCGGCCGAGGGGGCCGACGCGGCCTTCAGCCGGCCGAGTGCCTCGTCCCGGTCGCAGGGGTGGGCGCCCAGGGCGGCCTGGCGCGCCACGATGGAACGCTCGGAGCGCATCAGCCGCCAGCCGCGCCGCAGCAGGAAGGGCACCGACTTGCGGCCCTCCTTCAGATCCCGCACGAATCGGCGCCGGAACGTGGTGACCGCGCCCCGGGACAGGCACAACGCGTCGGCGAGGACGCCGAGTTCGCGGCAGCGCCCGACGATCTCGGCGGCGAAGATCCCCTCCGCGATGAACAGCGGTGCCCCGTCGATGCCCAGGGCCTCGGTACCGGTGCGGGCGCTCAGGGAGATGTCGTAGACGGGGATGGTCGTACGTCCCGTACGGCACAGTTCCTCGATCGCGGCGAGGGCGGTGTCCGCGTCCCACGACTGCGGGTGATCCCAGTCGATGTCCTCGCTGCCCTCGACCTGGGGCAGCGTCGGGTCCGTGGCCTCTTTGTAGAAGTCGTCGAGGCGGAGCACGGGGAGCCCGGAAGCGGCGGAGAGAAGGGACTTCCCGGAGCCGGAGGGTCCGCAGAGCAGCACCACGCGGGCGGGTATCGGGAGAGGGGAACCCAATGGTCTGTACCTTCTGTGACAGGTCCGGCGGCGCCGCGCGTCGGCACGGCTCCCCGCCATTATCCCCGGCTTTGCCGTACGTGCGGACGGATGTCGGGCGGATGTGACGAGTGGCGCTGATATGCCTGTTGCCCCGCAGGAGCGAATCCGTCGCGGGGACCCCCCGGCCACGATCCGGGTCAACTACTCTGCGTGTCGCGGACATCGCACTCCGCGTTCGCTTCCCGTTCCTACATCACAGCTAGCCGAAGAGGACACACCTGATGGCGCGACACGCAGCCCAGCGGAACACCCTGGCCCGTACGACCGCGCGGATCGCCGCGACGGTCGGCGTGGTTGCCGCCGGTGCGGCCGCGGCCACCCCGGCCTTCGCGGAGACGGCCCCCGCCGTGGACGCCGTAGGCACCCGGCCCGCCTCGCTCGGCAGCCTCGACCCGCAGGCGGGACTCCAGGGGCTGACCGGGACCGTGGGGTATGTCACGGGTCCCGTCGAGGGTCTCAAGCCCAACCCGCTGGCCGGCACGGGTGTGGACCCGCTCGACAACGGCGTGGGCACCCAGGTCGCGGACTTCAAACCGCTGACCTCCAAGGCGCTCACCGGGCCGGTGGCGCAGGCGCAGTCGATCGGCGGCATCCCGGTGCTCGGCCAGGCGACCGGACTCCTCCACTGACCTCTCCCGCACGGGCCGTCGGCGGCCCCCGGGCATGAGAGAGCCGCGCTCCCCCTGGACGGAGGGGAAGCGCGGCTCTCTCGTGTCGCGGGGCCCCGGGGACACGGATCGGGGCCCCGACGTCTCAGCGCGTGCCCGCCCGGCGGGCCGGGCTCAGTAGGACGAGCCCGAGGCGCCCAGGGAGCCCGTCGGGTGCCAGACGGTCTTCGTCTCCAGGAAGGCCGTCAGGCGCTCGGTCCCGGGAGTCCGCACGTAATCCACAGCCTGTGGACGAACAACGCGCTTCAGGTTGTCCGCGGCCGCGATCTCCAGTTCCTTCGCCAGCACCTCGTCGGCGCCGGCCAGGTCGATCGCGTTGACGTCCTGGTGCGCGGCCAGCGGGGCCGCGATCTCCGCGGTCCGGCCGGACAGGATGTTCACGACACCCCCGGGTACGTCGGAGGTGGCCAGCACCTCGCCCAGCGACAGCGCCGGGAGCGGGGACTTCTCACTGGCGATCACGATCACCGTGTTGCCGGTGGCGATCACCGGGGCGATCACCGACACCAGCCCCAGGAAGGACGACTCCTGCGGCGCAAGGACCGTCACCACGCCCGTCGGCTCGGGGGAGGAGAGGTTGAAGTACGGGCCCGCGACCGGGTTGCCACCGCCCACGACCTGGGCGATCTTGTCGGTCCAGCCCGCGTACCAGACCCAGCGGTCGATCGCCGCGTCGACGACGGCCGCCGCCTTCGCCTTCGACAGACCCTCCGCCTCGGCCACCTCGCGGACGAACTGCTCCTTGCGGCCCTCCAGCATCTCGGCGACGCGGTACAGGACCTGGCCGCGGTTGTACGCGGTGGCGCCGGACCAGCCGCCGAACGCCTTGCGCGCGGCGACGACCGCGTCACGGGCGTCCTTGCGGCTCGACTGCGGCGCGTTCGCCAGCCACTTGCCCTTGGAGTCGCTCACCTCGTACACCCGGCCGCTCTCGGAACGCGGGAACTTCCCGCCCACGTACAGCTTGTAGGTCTTGAAGACGCTCAGACGCTGCTGCTCGGACTTCTCGGCTGCACTCATTTATCGCTCGCCCTCCGGGCTAGACGGGGCGAGGTACGCCTCCAGACCGTGCCGGCCGCCCTCGCGGCCGAAGCCCGACTCCTTGTACCCGCCGAACGGCGAGGTCGGGTCGAACTTGTTGAACGTGTTGGACCAGACGACGCCCGCGCGGAGCTTGTTCGCCACGGCGAGGATGCGGGAACCCTTCTCGCTCCAGATGCCCGCAGAGAGGCCGTACGGGGAGTTGTTGGCCTTGGCGACCGCCTCGTCCGGGGTGCGGAACGTCAGGACGGACAGCACCGGGCCGAAGATCTCGTCACGGGCGATGGTGTGCGCCTGGGTGACGTTCGTGAAGAGCGTCGGGGCGAACCAGTAGCCGGAGGACGGGAGTTCGCAGGCCGGGGACCAGCGCTCGGCGCCCTCCGCCTCGCCCTGCTCGACGAGCGTGGTGATACGGGAGAGCTGCTCGGCGGAGTTGATCGCACCGATGTCCGTGTTCTTGTCCAGCGGGTCGCCGAGGCGCAGGGTCGACAGACGGCGCTTGAGCGAGTCGAGCAGCTCGTCGTGGATCGACTCCTGGACCAGCAGACGCGAACCCGCGCAGCAGACCTGGCCCTGGTTGAAGAAGATGCCGCTGACGATGCCCTCGACGGCCTGGTCGATCGGGGCGTCGTCGAAGACGATGTTCGCGCCCTTGCCGCCCAGTTCGAGGGTGACCTTCTTGTGCGAGCCCGCGATCTGGCGGGCGATCGCCTTGCCGACGGCGGTGGAGCCGGTGAAGGCCACCTTGTCCACGTCCGGGTGCGCGACGAGGGCCGCGCCCGCGTCGCCGTACCCGGGAAGGATGTTGACGACACCCTTGGGCAGGCCGGCCTGGCGGCAGATGTCCGCGAAGAACAGCGCCGTCAGGGGCGTGGTCTCCGCGGGCTTGAGGACGACCGTGTTGCCGGTCGCGAGGGCCGGCGCGATCTTCCACGCCAGCATCAGCAGCGGGAAGTTCCAGGGGATGACCTGGCCCGCGACGCCCAGCGGGCGCGGGTTCGCGCCGAAACCGGCGTGGTCGAGCTTGTCGGCCCAGCCCGCGTAGTAGAAGAAGTGCGCGGCGACCAGGGGGAGGTCGGCGTCCCGGGTCTCCTTGATCGGCTTGCCGTTGTCCAGCGTCTCCAGGACGGCCAGCTCGCGGCTGCGCTCCTGGATGATCCGCGCGATGCGGAACAGGTACTTGGCGCGCTCGGAGCCCGGCAGCGCGGACCACTTCACGAACGCCTTGCGGGCGGCCTTCACCGCACGGTCGACGTCCGCCTCGCCCGCCTGGGCGATCTCGGAGAGGACCTCTTCGGTGGAGGGGGAGACGGTCTTGAAGACCTTGCCCTCGGCGGCCTCGGTGAACTCACCGTCGATGAACAGGCCGTAGGAGGGGGCGATGTCGACGACGGAGCGGGACTCGGGCGCCGGTGCGTATTCGAATGCGGAAGCCATGATGGATCAGTCCACCGTCACGTAGTCGGGGCCGGAGTAGCGGCCGGTGGCCAGCTTCTGACGCTGCATCAGCAGGTCGTTCAGGAGCGAGGACGCGCCGAAGCGGAACCAGTGGTTGTCCAGCCAGTCCTCGCCCGCGGTCTCGTTCACCAGGACCAGGAACTTGACGGCGTCCTTGGTGGTGCGGATGCCGCCGGCCGGCTTCACACCGACCTGCACGCCGGTCTGGGCGCGGAAGTCGCGGACGGCCTCCAGCATCAGCAGCGTGTTCGAGGGCGTCGCGTTCACGGCCACCTTGCCGGTGGAGGTCTTGATGAAGTCGGCCCCGGCCAGCATGCCGAGCCAGCTCGCGCGCCGGATGTTGTCGTACGTCGACAGCTCGCCGGTCTCGAAGATGACCTTCAGGCGAGCGGCGCCCGAGGCCTCCTTCACGGCGACGATCTCGTCGTACACCTTCAAGTATCTGCCCGCGAGGAACGCCCCGCGGTCGATGACCATGTCGATCTCGTCGGCGCCCGCGGCGACGGCGTCACGGACGTCGGCCAGCTTCACGGGGAGCGCGGCGCGGCCGGCCGGGAACGCGGTCGCGACGGAGGCGACCTTCACCCCGGAGCCGGCGACGGCCTCCTTCGCGACGGCCACCATGTCGGGATAGACACAGACCGCCGCCGTGGTGGGCGCCGTGCGGTCGGTCGGGTCCGGGAGGACCGCCTTGGCGCCGAGGGCCCGGACCTTGCCCGGGGTGTCCGCGCCTTCCAGCGTCGTCAGGTCGACCATCGAGATGGCGAGGTCGATGGCGTACGCCTTCGCGGTGGTCTTGATGGAACGGGTGCCGAGCGAGGCGGCGCGCGCCTCCAGGCCGACCGTGTCGACGCCGGGCAGCCCGTGGAGGAAGCGGCGCAGCGTGCTGTCGGACGCCGTCACGTCGCCGAGGGCGTGTGCTGGTGCAGAGGTGGGCATGGTCACCAGACGAGCATATCTACGCGCGTAGCGGCTTGTACAGCCCTGGGGTCCCCGGGGGATTTTTTGCCCGCGGGGCGGAGTCCCGCTCTGCCCTGCCGGGCGGGGGACTGTCCGGCTGCGGCCCCGGTCCCCCTCGCCACCAGCGTTTCTTCGCCCCCTCCGCCCCTACCCTCCCCCAAGGTCTCGGCTTCGCTCGACCAGGGGGGACCCCCATCACCCCCGGGGCTCCGCCCCAGACCCCGC
>NZ_JBHYXD010000169.1:0-9701 GCF_042751995.1 Streptomyces sp. NPDC059371
TCGGAGCGGGTGGGCAGGGTTTCGTAGTCGCGGGCCAGGCGGCGGTGGAGCATGAGCCAGCCGTAGGTCCGCTCGACCGCCCACCGTTTCGGGATGGGGGTGAATCCTCTGGTTCCGGGCTTGCGTTGAGTGATTTCCATGTCGATGCCGAGGGTGGCGGCGTGCTCGACGAGGTGCTGGCGGTAGCCGCCGTCGACCCACGCTTTGCGGACGCGGGGATGTTCGGCGGCGACCCGGTCCAGGAGCTCGGTGCCGGCGGTGGAGTCCTGCACGCTTGCCGCGGTGCCAGCACGGCGAGCAGGAGGCCGATGGTGTCGGTGACGATGCTGCGCTTCCGCCCGACGATCTTCTTCCCGGCATCGATGCCCTGGCCGGAGGCGAGCACGCTGGTGGAGGTTTTCACGCTCTGTGCGTCGATCACGCAGGCCGATGGTTCGGCCTCCCGTCCTTCCTTCTGTCGTAAGAGTTGCCTGAGCAGGCCGTTGAGCTGGGCGAACACGCCTTCCCTGCTGCCACCTGGCGAAGTAGCCGTAGACCGTGTTCCAGTGCGGGAAGTCATGCGGGAGGTAGCGCCGCTGGACGCCGGTGCGGTCCACATACAAGATCGCGTCCATGATGTCGCGCAGGTCGTGCTCGGGCGGCCGGCCGAAGTCCAGAGTCTGCCGCGGCGCTCGAAGCGCCAAGCTGCCAGGACCGGCTCGACCAACTCCCAGCGGGCATAGGACAGATCACTCGGATACGGGTGCCGCTTGGCCATGCTTCCGGCGTACCGCCCCGAAACGAGTGCGCCCAGTCGCACCGAATCGGCGCTCGAAGCACACAGCCTCGAAGACCGGGCATCCTGGGATGAGACAGGACTACGACCCTTTCCGTCCCCTCCGCAACCTCCCCCGGCCCACAAGCATCGACAGCCTTCAAGACCTCCCCTGCACACCATCCATCACCCAGAGAATCGCCCCATAACCAGGCAAGACAGATGAAAACGACCTCTGAAGCCGGACGGCCGCTTGTTCTTCTCCGTTCTGCACACCAACGCAGGGGGCTGGGGCCCCTTTCAAGGCGTCACCGCCCACCCTGAGCTCCTTCCGCTCGCCGGCGGGGAGCCCCTGAGCGTGCAGATGTGGGTACTCGGCCCAACGCTATGGGAGGACCTTCTCGTCGAACGCGAATTCATTGGTGGACAAGATCGACGTCCTCGACGCGCCTGAGGACAGCAACCCGGTCTCATGGCGGCTCTTTCCGAGTCCGTCGGTGCGTCCGCTCGAGGTGACTTTCCGGGTCCCGTGTCATGTCCCCACTCGACTCAGCCTTGCCCACGCGGCACGAGGCGCTGGTGGCCGCGAGGGCTGGGTGGCGCTTCGGGCTGGGCGGCGCGGGCCCACCCGTGGACGTGCTTGGTCTCCCGCTGATCTCGTCGCGACCAAGGGAAGCCTGCTGAGCGAGCTGTATGCCACCGCCCAAGACCGCTGAGCACCATGGACATCGCCGGCCCCGCTCCCCCGGGAGGAGCGGGGCCGGGCCATATCTGACAGCTGACGAGGCCGTTGCCCAGCTCTTCCGGTCGACCAGGCAGGGACGCAGCTCCACCATTGGCTACGGTGTGCCGGACGCTTACGTGGCCCGTCGGCGAGCTTGGGAACGTCTCCTTCAAGGCAATACCACAAGCTCCTGAGTCCGGCGACACTTACCGGATGGAGGCCGTTCCTCTAGGCGATGGCCCCTTCACTTACCGGTGGTCCACCGGCGAAACGGCGTCGCAGATCGAACGGCTGATGGGCGATCAGCCGTAGCGCACGGAAGTGGCCGTCACCGACACCACGGACAACCACTCCCTGACCACCGCCATCACCGTCCTGGCGAAACCTTGCACAAAGATAAAAGAGCAGGCCAAAACGATGGATACCGATATCCAGTACTTGCAGAAACAGATCCCGGGAGCATCCCGCGAAGAAAAACGGGACATCCTTTCACAGATCCAAAGTAAGCGACAGGAACGCCAGGACCTCCTGAACCAGCTCGCCTCCCTGGGATGCTGGTGAGTAGCAAGCCGCTCGCTTGAAGATGATGATCCACCACGTCTATGAGAGAGGGAACTCCTCGCTCCAGACAGGAAGGCATCGCGACAGCCCACCGCGCAGGTGGTTGCCCCTGCTTCCAGGATCCGTTTGTGATGACGACCGCACTGTTCGCACCGCACGACCGGACCCAACTGCCCCTTTGATCTTGTACATCACGACTAAGCGCGAGGGGGGCTCGTACCGTTTAACACGATTTGGCGGTCAGGTCCACGGAGAGGTACGGGCCGGTCGAGGGAGTCTGTCTTGAGTCCTCCCCAGGCCGCGGGCCGGAGAATCGACCAGCGTACCTGGCCTACATCATTGGCCAGGTACATCTTTACGAACTTCCCGCTTCCGCATGAACGATCAGGAGCGTCTCGACAAGGAAGTTATGAGCGTTTCCTCCGGGCCCCCAGCGAGGCACGGAACGAAGGTCTTACAGTCAGTGGGCTTTGTCATAAGCCTCGCGAATGCTGGTCGGGACGCGCCCTCGGTCGTTGACCTGATAGTTGTTCTTCCGAGCCCAGTCCCGAACCTCCTCCGCGCTGGGCCCGTCGGTCGGCGCCCTGCGCGCACGCCCCGCCCCGCTCACCCGACCAGTCTTGCGGCCCTTGTCGATGAAGGGTGCAAGCGCCTCGAAGAGCTGGTCGTAATTATCCGAGACCAGATCGATCTCGTAATTTACGCCGTCAAGGGAAAAGGTGTGCGTCCGCACTTCGTCGGATTCTGCACCGGTGAGGTCATCCGTGTAAACGGTAACGATCTTCTGAGCCATACGGGAATGATACCCACTTTTCCCTAGGTGTCCACTTCGAAGATCTTCAGGAACGACAGATCCAGAACAGATGTGCTGGCACATCTGGGACAAGGGGAAAAATGGGACAACGCAGCGGTCACACCCTCTTGCGGATCTTGCCGTCAGCATCGAGCCAAGTGACCCACCGGGCACAGATACGGAAGCGGCGAATGCATGCGCCGCTCTTCGTTCCGTCCAGGACGCGGACCGAGATGACGCAAACCCTTGCGCTTTCCATCGCGGCGCAGGGCAGACGAACATGCGACTGTCACGGGAGCCCACCGCTGGAATGCCTTCAGCGGCGGACCTCCAGGCCCCAACGGGACATCCTGGTCTGTGCTGTACAGGGAATCCATATCCCGCGTCCTCTCGCTCCGACATGCTCTGCTGCGGTCGCATTCCACCGTCATAGGGAACAGGCAAGACGCCCCAGGTGGGAGCTACCACTTCCGCCTCGCCGCCGGCACCACTGGATATCCCAGTCCGACCATCGATGCCCAAGCGCCGCTACCGGTCCACCCGTCGACATCTGTACCGATCCGAGTGGACTGCCTTTCTGTAATGTCTCAGGCAGCCGGTACCGGCGTTGGGCGGATGCAGTGCTGGCGGTGGCCTTCGAGGACCTCCCGCCGGTGTCCGCGTTCCCGACGGTGCCGAAGCGCCGGTGGGGGCCCAAACTGTGGTGATTGGCGACGACCGGACAGCACGCGGCCGCCGGATCCAACGCGATGCGCACTCAGCTGACGCTCCTAGACCGCGACCCAAAGGTAATCGGGCTGCCGGTTCTCGGCGCATCCCGACCGGTACCGCTGCCGGTACCAGTCGAGGTACCTTTGGTGCATGCCTGCACTCAATGTGGAATTCAGCGAAGAAGAGATGACGCGGCTGCGCGAGCGGGCGGCGCTGACGGGCCGGAGCCTGAAGCAGCATGTGCACGATGTGACAGTGGAGGAGGCCGACCGGATCTCCTTCGTCGAAGGGGCGGTTGCCGAAGCCTCCCGGATCCTGCCCGGGATCACGGCCCGCTTCCCCGAGGGACAGCGGTGAGCCCAATCATCCGTGTCGACGTCGGCTGGGTCCTGCAGATCCAGTCTGCGATCTCCCCGTTGAACGTACCCATCGCGGACTGGGGCGCCCTGGACTTCATGGCCAGCCGGCACACCTTCGAGCGGGAGCGCGGCGTCCTGTACTACGAGGAGGCCGCCTCCCGGGCTGCAACCTTCCTCCACACCGCGCTGCTGTTGCGCCCCTTCACCGACTACAACTTGGTCATCGGCTGGGCCTGCACCAGCCAGTACATGCAAGTCTCCGGCCAACCCCTCCAAGCCAAAGACGACGATCTGTACGAACTCGCTCAGGCGGTCCGCGAGCAGGAAGCCGACCTGCGCACCGTCGCGCAGCGCTTGGAGTCCTGGCGCGCCGGATGACGCTTGGGGTTTCGCTTCGTCCCAGAGCCCGTGCCGGAATACCCGCCGTCAGCGCGATAGCTGTGCTGGCAGCACGGCAGGCAGTAGGTCCGGAAACGGGTTCGGGTCTACGCCCCAGCTCGGTCGTGCTGCCACCCGCTACCAGGTCCTTTGCCGGACCGCGCCAGATCCTTGGAGGCGTGTGCCCGGCCGCCGGATCCCGGTGGCCGGGCACGGGAAGGACCTGCGTGACCCCTGTGCGTGCAGACATCATCACGGGCATGGATGTCGGGGGGCGCCGTCAGCAGCGGGTATGGCGGACGGCGGGGTGGCGCGGCGGGGACGTGGTAGCGGCGAGCGTGATCCACGCCGTGGTGCAGTTATGGCGGGGCCGGTCCGTCGGAACCGCGGGGCTTGCCGGTCAGTCTGGCCTCGCTGCTGGTCTCAGTCCTGGCGCTGCGCAAGCCGGAGGAAGGCAACACCGCCGCGCCGACCCGTGAGCGGGCTGCGACCCTGGCCGTGCGGGTCGCCGCCGGTGAGGGCCGCGTCTACCGCCAGCTCCTCGCGGCTCAACTGGCCAGCGCCAGAGATCGCCTGACGCTGCCGAGTCCCGTCTTGAGGCTGTTACGACTCAGCCGCCGCTCTTTCGACGGAACGACCGCTGACTCGCGGCCGGACCGTGCGCGCCGTGGACCTTCGACGTGTTGGTGCTCGTAGTAAGGGCGGCGTCCGCCTGCACACCACGCTTGCGCGCCAGAGCCTCCCGGAACTTGCGCTTCAAGTCGTCCTGGGCATCATCGTCGGGCGAGAGGGAAGAGCTCTCGCCGTCTACCGGCTCTTCGGGCAATGGAGACTCTGCAGCCATGGTGACCTCCTGGAACCGGGCTATGGGAAGCACAGCATGTCACGGCGGACACCGCCGCACGGCGCCTCGCGGAGACGGCGCGCACCCGCCCCGGCTGCGACTCTCGTCCCCGGCGCCGGTCAGGCGACGCGTTCCAGGCCCACCTTCACTGACTGCCGGGTGCCGTCCCGTTTGGTCGACTCGTAGGCAAAGCCCACCGTGTCGCCGGGGCGCAGCGTCAGGGTGATGCGGCCGTTCGTGACGCAGTTGCCGGACTGGATGCTATCCCCAAGGGTCACCAGGTTTGGGCGGCCGACCGCGGTCAGGGTTACGGTGCCTAGCAGACGGAGGACCTCGCTATTCGAAACCGGTCGATCTAGACTTGCCGTATCCCCAGCGCCTCGTGCAGCAGGTATATGCAAATTGTTGCAAATCTCGTTGGTCGCTTCCGAGGTGGGCGGGAAGCCGCCGACGACCCGTCTCCCGCCCCGCACACCCACCTGCGCTCCGGATGATGGGTGTGATCTCCTCGTATTGGTGTTGGAAATAGAGAACTCGCCGTCGCGAGGCAGGTGTGACGACAGCGAGCGTGCGGGGATCAGACCGTCTGGTCCGGGAGCCGGTATTCGTACTTGCGAGGCCTGAGGTCTTCCTCGGCCGGCTCCCAGTTGGTGTAGTGCGAGACTGCGCCCTCGCTGGGGGTGTAGGGGTCGGTTCGGGTATCAACCTTGATGTCGCTGACGACGTACAGGTCAACAGTGTTGGTCTTGTCCCTCGCGTGGAGAACCTCGTTGATCGTCAGTTCAACGCTCGTCGCGGCCCCCGTGGTGCCCTTGCCCTCCACGTGACGTTCCTCCGCGCCTCGGGTGCAGCGCAGGTCGTAGGGCTTGCCCAGCTTCTCGACCGCCCACCCTTCCGCTACATAGCAGGCGGTGGCGATCTCTTCGGCGTACTCCTCGATGACCTTTCGCTTCTTGGGGTCGGAGATGTAGCCGGCGCCGCGGCGGCGGCGCTGGGGCTTCTTCTTGCCCTCGACCTGCTCAGCTGTGAAGCCCGGCGGCTTGTCGAGGGGGACGTCTTCGGGCACTTTGGGGTCGAAGGGAATCTGGGCGAGTTCCAGGAGTTGCTGGGCGGGCATCTGGACGAGTTTGCCCGTGCCGCGGTCGGTGCCTGAGCGGCGGATCGCATCGCTGCCAACCTCGGTGAGCGGGCCGTCGGGCCCCAGGGGGACGTTCTCGAGCTTGGCCAGCGGCTCGATACCGAAGCGCAGGGGGTACTTCAGGCGCTGCTCGGCTTCCTCGTCGGGCCAGTGCCAGGACTTGCCTTCGTAGAAGCCGCCGCGAACCTGGAAGAGGTAGAACGTGGCGGTGTCCTGGAGCCAGTTTTCGAGCTGGACTCGCGGCGAGGCGCCGGTGGCCAGGAGGGCGAACTGGGGGTGGGCGTGTGGGACGTCAGGTGTATGCCGCCGACGTTGTCGGAAACGCTTGCTGCGGCGACCCAGACAGTCAGGAGCAGACCGAGGGTATCCACCCCGACATGGCGCGTGCGACCTGCGATTTTCTTGTCGACATCGATGCCCTGGCCGGTCGCGCGCACGTTCGCGGAGGCCTTCACGCTCTGCGCGTCCAGCACGCAGGCGGTCGGCTCACCGTCGCGGCCTTCGGCTTCCCGGAGCAGGCGCCGCAGGAGACCGTTGAGGCGGTCGAAGACGCCCTCCTTTTGCCAGGCGGCGAAGTAGCCGTAGACCGTCTCCCACGGCGGGAAGTCGTGAGGCAGGTAACGCCCGGCAATGCCGGTGCGGTCGACGTAGAGGATGGCGTCCGTCAGGCGGCGCAGGTCGTGCTCGGGCGGCCGGCCGATGTCGAGACCTTTGCCTCTGCGCTCGGCCCACCAAGCGGTGAGCGTAGGCCCGATCAGTTCCCAGTGCGCATCGGAGAGGTCGCTGAGGTACGGGCGGTGTCGCGTCATGTTTCGGTACTACCGTCGAGACCCTCGTATCGGCAGGGCGCAAATGGGTTTCAGCGGGGCGCCTTGGGATCAGACAGGAGTGAACGGGCCGAAAAGGGCCTGCACATGTCGTCAACTGCATCACCTGGCACACGACATATCCCTGGCCCCATCACTCTTGAATCGACCTGACATCCAAAAAGCCACCAAACACCATCCCCAGGACAAAACGCTCGTTGAGTGCCTGTTTCTGATCCCGGGCTCGGGGTTGGGCTCGCGCGGGGGCTGGGGTTCGCAGTGCTTGACCGGGCGCCTGTTCGGGCGGTAGCTGCTGTGGGATGATGGCGGAACGAGAGGTTGACTGGTCCTGCCGCCGTGGCTGCGGGGGGCTGGTTTACGGGTTCCGGGCATTGCTCCCTTCACGGGCATTCGGTCCCCGCCATCGCTGCAGGGGCCGCTTTTTGTCGGCGCTCCAGTGACCTTGGGCTCATGACCCCCCTGGAGGGGGGCGCCCATCATGCTCGTCACCATCACGAACGACGGCGTCAAAACGGTCATCAGCCCAAGCGGAGAGATCGACTACGACACCCTGCCCGACCTGCTCGCCGCCGCCCAGGAGCTGTCGAAGTCCGTCACCCATGTGACCTGGGACCTGCGGGAGGTCCTATTCATGGACAGCACCGGCCTTCACCTGCTCGACGACCAGTGGTCGGCCTGCCTGGAAACGGGCCATACATTGGCTGTTACCGGCCTGCAGGCGCAGCCGCTGTATTTGCTGAGGCTGATCCAGGAGCTGTCTCCCGAATACCGCTGGGCCGACTTCCTTCCAGCATGTCCGTCGGCGGCTGCCGCCTGAGAAGCTGTGTCACATCCTCTTTTCGCAGGTCACGGAGGCGCGAAGGATGGTAGCGATCCCGCTTGCCGTTCGGTTGGGCGTCAATGGTCGCCGTTCCGAACGGCAACAGCAGCGCGCTGGTCTTCAGGCGGCTGCGAGAGACACCGGCAACGCCTCGGTTTGCCGGCGGGGCGGGCCAGGCGGCGGGACATGAGTGTTATGAAGGCCCATTGGATGTGGGCTTCGGCGTGGAACATCAGCCGTTCGTAGTCGCGTGCGTTGCGCCGGGGTCGCATCGTCCATGAGTTGCTCCGTTCCACCACTCACCTCTTCGGTAGCAGAACGAAGCCCTTGGCGTCCTTGGGGCGTGGGACGACCTTGATCGTGATGCCCAGAATGTCCTGGGCCCAGGTGCTGAACTCCTCGCCTGCGTAGCCGTTGTCCGCCCAGACCAGGGGCGGCAGTCAGTGAGCGTCGTCGGGGGCCGCCGAAGACCCGTCGGCCGCCCTCCAGACGGAGCGCGGCGGCGAGCTGGTGGCCGAAGCCGCGGATTCGGCCACCTGCTGCCGCACAACGGCCACCTGCTGCAACTCGATCTGTACCTGTGCCCGGCAGCGCGTGGACTCAGGCACCCCATCCAACAGGGCACCCAGCGCAAGTGCCGTCCCGGACCCGCCCTGCTCGGCCTCCGAAGGCTGCGACTTCGCCGGCTGGTGACCGGAGCGCTTGCGGTGACGCGCACCGCGCTGGCCCACCCACACGTTGCCCATCGTGTAGGCCAGTGCGCCGATGAGGGTGCCTACGACTGCGGGTGCGAGGCCCGCCTGGTCATAGGCCTCTCCGACCAGCTCGAAGGAGACCGCTGAGATCAGCACCCCGGCCCCGAAGGCCATCACGCTCGCGATCACCTTCTGCGGCGCCCGTATCCCGTACCCCAGCGCAGCACCCAGCAGCAGGGCCGAGCCCGCCACCAATCCCCGCAGTCCAGCTTCCACCACATGAGCCATGCCGACCCCTCTACCCGCATCGGATGCGGATCAACTGGTCCGCTGTGCCCGCGTGATCGGAAGGCAGCCCACCGTCTGCTGACGCGTTCGACCGCACGGTCAGCCGAATGCTGGGGACAGAACAGCACTGCCCGATGCCCGCAGCCACTGCGACGTCGTCATCGGCCTTGGAAACGCAGGCTCCGTAGGCGTCGGCTCCGACCGCCGGTGCGCCGGCGAGCAGGAGGGCGTCGAACTCGGTGGAGCGGGCGTTGGCGAAGGTGCGCTGAACGGATACGGGTTCGCCGTCGGGGCCGAGGATGCCACCGGTCGGGGTGATGATCAGGGGCACCATGCCTGCTCGAGGATGGTCTGACGGGCCGTTCGCACGTCGGGCAGGTCGTGGTCGCCTTCGGTCCCGATGCCGACGATCCTGCCGTCTAGAGGCCAGGTCACCAAGCTGGGAGAGTGCCAGGCTGGGCAGGGGTCGGTCTGTGTCACCGTCGGCTCGGGGGCGGGCAGGCCCAGACATGAGGCAACCTGGGTGCACAGTTTAGGACCCACCCCGCGGACCACTGCTCAGCGGACCACTGCTCAATGGCATGAGCCGGGGTACTCGGCGCGCATGGCGAAATTCAGTCTTTCAGGTCGGAAAGAACAAAACGGTGTCGACGACGTGCCGACGCCCGAGGAAGCCGGGCCCGGGCCCGAGGTGGAGGAGCGGGCGCCGGATAGGCCGACGGAGCTGACGAAACAGGCGTGGGGCAAGGTCCTCTCCGGGAGCCTGCGGGAGTTCAAGAAGGACGAGCTGACCGACCGGGCCGCCGCCT
>NZ_JBHYXD010000170.1:0-9383 GCF_042751995.1 Streptomyces sp. NPDC059371
GTTCTGCCCCCGCCTTCTAGGGGCAGAACAGGACGGAGGAGCGGTAAGAGGGTTCGGGATGGCTAGTTGGGGCTGGTCAAGGGGTGTGACCTGCGTGAATCGTGACGGGCAGGTGAAGGTGCCGGTAGGGGAGTTGGTAGGGGGATCGGGGGGGGCACCGGTAGGGGAATCGGCGCCGCGCGCGTCCGCCCAGCGTGTGGCCCAGCAAGTTGGGTGAAGTTCCGGGCCACAGGCGTCCGTCCGAATCGCTGCCCCGAGCCCGGAACTTGCGGGCGAGTCACCCGGCTGCGGGGGTGAGAACGGCACCACCATTTCAAGTCTGGCAGCCGACTCAAGCTGGCACCGTCATTTCCTGCGAACCATCCGCGCGTGGGAGCTGCTCGGGCCGCGCAGGAGGCGCCAGTGCGCCTGCGATCACGATGGACAGCCGCTACACGGTGATGCTTACGGCAACGACCGTTCGGAGCGGTCACCCGATGCGGCGGCGGCTTCCCGTCGTAGCCGCCACGCCTGGGTGCGGCACTTCGGCGAGCAGTACACCGAGTCCGCCTGTTCGGCCCCGCATCCTGGGGCCACAGTTCCCTGCATTGGGCAGTGGCGCACCGGCTTTCTGACCACACGCAAGGATTGCGCCGCTGGCTGGTCGCAGGAAAGAGCGCCACGTCCGAGCCTGAACTGGCTAGTCGCTCATCGTAACTATTCAACAGACACGGGCTTGCACGCCGGGTATCCGGTGATCTCAAGCGTCGTTGAACAGGGCGTCGCTCGCGTCCCTGCCTGTGAACCGGGAGGCGAGGGCTGAGCATTCGGCGTCGCTGCCCGGTCTAGAGCGCCAGCCGTAGTCCGGCTCCGGCCACGCTCGGGACGTGGTCGGCCTACGTACCGCGCGGTCGGCGCCCGAAGAGCGCCTGCCGCAAAGTCGGGTACTGGTAGACATCGCTGCGGCACGACGGGCAGTGTCTCCCGTCCTCAGACGGAGCGGGAGCATCCTCGCCGGGGCCGGTAATAGGCTCTCCGCACCGCTCGCAGGCCGGAACCACTGAGGCCGGTGATGGAGCAGGCTCGCCGGGCCACAGCTCCGGAACCCGTCGCGCGGTCCGTCGTGCGGATGCGGCCGCCTGTTCTTTCTCCCGTTCACGCTCCTGATCGGCTTGCCGGCGCAAGGCGCGGCGTTCTTCGGTGCGGGCCGACCATGCCGCCTGGTCGTTGGGGTTGGCGAGAGCGTCGGTCAGGGTTTCCCAGCCGCCATGGCCGCACCGCCACCACACCACCCCGCGCGGCCCTCCGTCCCGCAGTCGGTCGAGAGTGGTGAAGAGGATGGGGATCGCGTCGTCGTAGTCGCAGTAGCCGTCCTGGGCGCCGTAGTTGTGATCTGCATGCCAGGCGCCGGACCACACGGTGCGGGTCAAATGCATGACAGTGTTCATGCGGTTCTTCAAGGCCTGTGGGCCGATCCGTGTGCCGGGGTTGAAGACGATCAGCACCGGCGGGTGACCGTCACGTCCCGAGGGCCGGTAGTGGGCACGCCAGGCTGGCATCTCGGTGCCCAGTGAGCTCTTCATCCGCGCGCGGAAGTAGCGCACATACTTCTCGAACTTCGCCGCCAGGACGTCGGCCGGCTCAGTGCAGTTGTCGACCTCCACGAACAGCACCGGCAACTCCGCCTCCGGCGCCTGCAACACCGCGTCCACCCGCACACCGGCCCGATTCGACTTGCTGCCGGAAACGCTGAGAGGAACTTCGGTCGTCCAGGAGCCGATCCACCCCACCCCCGACGGGACGGGATCCGCCTCGGCGTCCCGCGTCGGCGCGACGGCGGCCGGGGCCGTCGACGGCTCCTCCGTCTCCTGCTGGCGGGGTACCGGGTGGGTCGCCTCGGCAGGCGTACGGGTCATGGCGATGACCGTCTCGTTCACCGCCATCGCGTGCGGGGCACCCGAACGGGCAGCTCCGCGCGCGGTGCCGCCCATCTCCCCCACCGGCCGTCCCAGGACTTCGGCGGCCGCGTCCAGGCCGAGCGGGGTCAGCGACCAGATCTTGTGCCCGTCCCGGCTGCTGCCCTCGGAGACCGTCAGACCGTGCCGGGCCAGGTCCAGAGCGGCGTTGCGGAAGGCTTTGTTGTCCTTGTGGCCGGGCGCCATCAGCCGGTGCATCTGACCCGCCGTCGCCAACTTCAATACCCCCAGTGCCGCCAGCACCTGCGCGCGCACCGCGCTCGTCGACCCGTACCGATACGCCTTCGAGCCCCCCACCGAACCCCCTTCACCACCCGGTCTGCGCAACAGCTGCGCATCATGGCTTTGACCTGCACAAATTCGCGATCACGGTGCTCTAGGCAGCCCGGAGAGCACGGCACCTGTTGGGCTCAGGCCGCGTGCGCCGACGCGGCGATGGATGGCCGCGTTGCGCAGTATCCGCACCACTGCGAGCGACCAGTGCGCAATCGGTGCTGCATCGACTGCGCAATGCGGGACGTGGAGATGGACGTTGCGCAGTCGGTGACGGGCAACGCTCCGAGACCGACTGCGCAACCCCTCGTACACCCGCCGTCCTGCGCCCCAGGTTGCTCAGTTTGCTGGCCCGCACGAGGGCGGGTTACAGGCCGGCCCGTAAAGCGGGCGCCGTGGCGTCAGAACCGCCTCCGTGCGAAATGCACGAGCCTATGCCGCCAGGTAGTCGGGACAGGCTCGTACTGCTTTCACCGTAGGAGTGGCGGGGCCGACCAAAGCAACCCGACCAGCCACATCAATTTCCGGTAACGAGCCCCCACCGCTACCTCTCCGGACCCGACCACAGCCCCCACCAGCGCAGGCCAGCGCGACAGACGCGTGGAGCTCCGGCCGCCGAAAAAGATCTTGCTCTGGAGCGGGGCCGGCCGTGGCCCCACCACGACCCCCACCGGTGCGAGACCCAAGGCCCCGGCCTCCATCCGGTCAACGCTCCTGAGGGTGGCTTTTGATGCGCGGTCTGCTCAGGTATTGGCGGCACCGCAGTGTGCCTTGTGCCCTAAGTCAAGGCATCTATCAGCCTTGTGCACGGTTGGAATGGCAGGGGAGAGGCCAGTGCAGCAGCATTGCCCGTGTCAGGGGCTTCAAGTCGTGGCCCCACCACCGTCTAAATCAGGAGCCACCCATGACGACGGAACGCACAGTCACGCTGAAAGAGGACATCGCGTTTCTTAAGGCGATCGGGGAAGTCTTCGAACAGTACCCAGAAGCAGGGAAGAAGTATGCCATCGCCAGTCTTGCCCTCGAGGCCGAGATGGGAATCGACTTCGAGAGACAGCGCGGAGTCTCCCGCGTGGAGGGTGACCGGATCGTAACCAAGTTCGTGGACCGAGGCGAGCCGATTCAGCGGTCGGGCATCCCCCCAAGGATCTGCCTCGAAGAGGACGAGCATGGCAACTGCCTCGAGTGGTGGTACTACTAAAGTTGGCAGTCCGTGCCGCCGGGCCGAGAAGTCGCCGCCGTCGGCAGGATTCTGAGCGAGCACGGGAAATGTGCGGCCCGCCACAGGTGCAATGACTTCGGCGACCGCCTCGTCGTTGCTGTTGAAGGTGCCAGCCTTCGATTCGCGTTTCGTGAGGTCGCAATACGCCACCCAGGTCTGGGGGGGGTTGGCTTACTATCAATGTCGGGCAAGCCTTGAACGGCCCCATTGCGAGATTCCGCTCCGCGCCGAACACGCCTTCGCCAACGCCGGTCAGCCGTTTGACATGAATGACCGTCGTAGGGGTGGAATCGTACGTCTCGATATATGCAACTCCCTGGTAAGTTGAAACACAGGGACGTGTCTTAGCAGGTTCGGGTGATTCAGGCGTCCCCAAAATTGATGGAATCGGCGCACGGCTCAACTTCCAAGATGGTTTGCCCGGTTCGCCAATGAGAGACGCGACCCCTGATGATCAAGGCTCTCGAAGCCGTTGATCGCGAACAGGGGTAGCGTTCGCGTGCCATCCTCCCCTGATCGGGTCCCTGCAGCGCCACTGCCAGGGTCTTGGCTCCGCCTGCCCGGATCCGAACCGCAGCAGTTCACCTCCCTGGTCGGAATGTTGGGCCGGATACCCGATCACCGCCGTGTCCACAACCGTCGCTACCACCTGGGCTCCCTGCTGGCGCTGTGCCTGGTCCCCGTACTCGGCGGAGCCAAGACCCTGGCCGCCATCGCCCGCCTCTCCGTCGATACCGCCCCCAGCAGGCAACCGCCACACTCGGACTCACAGCCTGAGAATGCATCGCCCCTGGGCACGGGATGCGTCAGCGGTTCAGCGGTGTGACAGTGGAAAGGTAAGGCGTCGCGTGAGAAGACAATTCTTGAGGTCACGACGCCTTACTGGAGAGGGCGTGATACCAGTGCCCGCCGACTCCAAGCTGACTGACGCTCAGAGCGACGAAATCTTCGCTGAGCTAGATGAGGCCGCGGCGCGTCTTCTAGAGGCGCAGAGGAAGACTCGTCAGCAACTATTCGTGGAGGATAATGGCGACGACGGGGGCACTCGCTGCTTCGTACCCGAATACAGTTGCCCATTCTACAAGTCTCCTAGCTCTGGGCACTCCAGCGTCTGCGCTCGTGCCACCTGTCGTCATCATTTCGCCGACCACGACTTTCGCTAGTACTGCAGGCAAATAGCGGCATAGAAGGGAGCCTGTCATGCCCGAAGAAGCTGAGATTCGCGGTACCGTCAGCAAAGCAGGAGAGGAAACGGTCGAGGTCTACAAGATGTCCCTCGACCTCGATGAAGCATCACGAGAGAAGCTGAAGGCGGACCCTAGCGGGGTCCTGAAGCGCTTTCTGGAATCTCAGGGGTACACGGTCAACGCCCTGAAAATGCCAGATTTGCAGGCCAACGAGGATGTGTGGCCCTCGGGGTGGATCCACATTACCAGCGGTTCAGAGAAGTCCCATTGGCATCAGATTTACCTGTAGGCAGCACAGAAAGTTCAGGCATCACCTGCGCGGCATCCATTCAGTGCTGCGCTGATGGCAGGGAGATGCGGGAGAGGGCAGAACCTCATGTTGTCCGACGGCAGGACGTGGACCGAAGAGCAGCAGAAGACGATCGAAGACGCCTCGAACCACGTCAAGCGCCGCCTTGCAAGAGGCGGGGGCACGTCTCGCTGAAGTGGGCGTCTGGTTCGAATCGGGTTCACCATGCCTCATCTGCGCGTGTGAGAATTGCGACGGAGGGACCGAGATGTGGTGCACCTGCTCTCATTCCCTCCCTGACCCTTACATCTACTGACGTAAGGTTTGTTCTGTAACTGGTGGGCGGGGCCGCCGTGGCAGGCGGGGTGGTGCGGCGCAGGCCGGCTCTACCCAGACGTCGAAGTCAAGGCCAACGCCCTCAGGACACGTGCGGAGTACCATCACTAGTTTTCGGCGCTCAGCGATCACCGGTCCTCCCCAACTCGCATCCCGTCTACCGTCGGTCCACACGTATGTGGAGCGGGCGCGGTGCCGGGCGTCCAGGTGGAGCGCGCCACTGTACGAACAACCGTGAGGATTGGTCGCGGCATCGCTCGGGGGTCTGACCCACCGAACGATTGACGCTTCGGGCTGTCCTTTCAAGGAATCGTCGGCCGGCCGGGCTGTGCCGCTTTGCGCGCGGCCGGCCGGGCGTCTGTGACCTCACAGGAGCCCGGCCAAAGGTCCCATCACAGTCTTGTCCTGGCGCCTGACCGGCCCGTGCGATCTCTCGCGTACCGGACGGAAGGACGGCAGGTAGCGGCATGACGGATCAGATCGCGGTGGTCGGCGGGGTGGACACCCACACAGACTTCCACCAGGCAGCGGTGGTCGACAGCATCGGCCGACCCTGGCCACCGCTCCGTTCCCCACCACCCCCGACAGGTACTGCCGCCTGCTGGAATGGATGCGCGCATGCATGGCGACGTGCTCGCCGTCGGGGTCGAGGGAACCGGCGCCTTCGGTTCCCAACTCGCCCGGTTCCTCCGGGCGAGCGAGGTGGCCGTGCTCGACGTCGACCGCCCTGACCGCAACGCCCGGCGGGCCAACGGCAAGTCCGACCCCGTCGATGCCTACGCCGCCGCGACCGCCGTACTGTCCGGCCGCGCACACGGCCGGCCCAAGACCCGCGACGGCACCGTCGAAGCCATCCGGTCCCTGCGGGTGGTCCGCCGCTCGGCCGTCAAATCCCGCACCCCCTCCGCTCCCGGTGCGGCTGTCCTCCTCCTCGACGGGGCCAGTGTGGCCGGTGCGGATACCGGATGTGTGCACGGCGTCGCATGGTTCTCCGCGACCCTGGGCTGCCTCCTGCTGAGAACCATCACCACGCAACCCACCCGGCCACTCGTCGAGTGCCTGGCCGACTCGATCGTGGCTGTCCGCTCCCTGCATGGGGGCACCTGCGACTTGGCCCATCGGGCCAGCCCGACCAGTACCGTCGTCGCCGTCCGGGCCAGTGCGGGAGTTCTGGAGTACCTCGTACTAGGGTCCGTCTTCAAACTGATCTTGCCCAGAGTAGGAATGACGCGAGACTGACCGCTGCTTCGTAGGAGGTGGCGGTCTTGTCGTATCTGGTGGCGATGCCGCGGAAGCTCTTGAGGCGGTTGAAGCAGCGCTCAACTACGTTGCGTCGGCGATAGATCTGACGGTCGAATGCCGGTGGCCGACCGCCGCCGACGGCCGCGGTTGTGTCGGTGTCGCTGCTGGTCGGCTTTCTCCGGGATGGTGCACGCGCTGCCGCGTTTGCGCAGGTAGGCGCGGAACCCTCGGGAGCTGTAGGCCTTGTCGGCGATGACCTGGTCGGGTTTGGAGCGGGGCCGGCCAACGCCGGTCCGCGGAACCCGGATCCGGTCAAGGAGGGGACGTGCGCAGATGCTGTCGTGGCGTTGGCCAGGTGTCACTAGGATCGCGAGCGGACGTCCCTTGCCATCGCAGGCGAGGTGGATTTTGGTGGTCAGTCCGCCTCGGGATCGGCCGAGGGCGTGATCTTCCGGTTCGTCCGGCCGGTGGATCCCCCTTTTCGGCCGGTGGCGGCGGCGTGCTGGTGAGCGCGCACGATGGTGGAGTCGATCTGGACGAGCCAGTCGATGTCGCCGACCGCGTCCGCGCGGGCCTGAACCTGCTGGAGCGCTCGGGTGAACACGCCGTCCAGGGCGTAGCGGCGAAAGCGGGTATAGACCGTCTTCCACGGCCCGTAGCGATCCGGCAGGTCACGCCAGGAGATCCCGGTCCGGATCTTGTAGACCATCCCGTTGATGACCTGCCGATCCTCCACGCGCGGACGGCCCGTCGCGGCACGCGGTATCAGCGGAGCGAGTAACTCCCACTCCTGATCAGTGAGTTCATGACGACGTATCACCCCACCATGATCCATCATCCGATGATCTTTGAAGACGGACCCTAGGTGACTCGACGCTTCTCCTCGCCGACCTGGACGGGAAGCCGACCGCCGTCACAGACCAACGCTTGGACGAGGTGGGCAAACGGCTTCGCGCAACGGTCGACATGCTGCCCACCGGTTCAGCGGAACACGTGGTCGCCCTGGCGGAGTACCGCGACGCGCTGACGGGACTGCGGAACCAGCCGGGCGGTTTCTGGATCGCCGGGCCTGACCCGCTAGCGGCCGAGCACGCCTTCACCGGGACGGCACCGGTGGGGTCGCTGACCTCGGTGACACTGTTGAGCGACGGCGCGACGCGACATGTCGACCTCTTCGAACGCGCCACCTGGCAAGAGACGTTGCGGCTGCTGACGGGTTCGCTGTTCGAGGAGTTGGAGGCTCGTGAGGCGGCTGCCCGGGTGCGGGTGGAGGAGTTGACGCCGAACTCGCGGTGTTGACGGACCGACAGGCTTTGCTGGTACTGGCCCATCTGCGGTGCGGGCACACCTATGCCCAGCTCGCAGCCGGTTTCGGTGTCGGGATTGCCGCCGTCTACCGCTACGTTGCCGAGACGGTGAAGGTTCTGGCCGCGCCCGCCCCGGGCCTCCAATCAAAGATCACTTTCAGGTCCAAGCCCTGCACCAGATGACCCAGTTCGCCAGGCAGAGCTTCTCGGAGGCAGTAAGCGGCAGCTCAGGCTGCGATGCCGAGTCCGGTGCGGGGTGATGGATGAACTCACCAACCCTGTCAGACCCGGCCGCCCCTGCGGCCGGGTCTGACAGGCGCCACCTGGGTCCACGGCGTGGGTGGGCCGTCGGTGCTCCAGGTGAACTTCATCCAGGAGTGGTGGCCGAGGGAATTCTCCAGCATGCCGATGAGCATCCGGTCGGCCTCGAAGCGGTGCAGCTGAGGCATAGTTCGGGAGTCTTCCAATCCAGTCGGGTTAGGGTCAATGCCGCCCGGCGCCAACGCCATCGAGCTCGCCGACATCCTGGGCCACGATATCCGCATCGGATGCCGAAACACGGGGCCCGGCCTCGGTTTCGGCGGCGACTGCCTACCCAGGGACCTCGTGCAATCCGGATGTGAACACGGTGTTCTCTTCGCTGCAGTAGCCTCGCCGTTTCGGTTGCGGCGGGTCCGGCTGATGGAGCTCCATCCCAACTCCCCCCCAGATGCGTGGACTGCACGGCGGTGCGACGCTAGAAATAGAGGACCGGCACTGCCTGCCATCCGCCCCTATGCGGGAGAGAGGCCGACATGGCAACGACACCTCACGCTGGCTCTAGCACTGACATCTGCGCCCAGATGAAGCACGATGCCGAGCTGGGCAAAAAGGAACTAAAGGACGAGAGAAAAAAGCTCTCCGAGCTCAAGGTCAAGCTCCAGCATGAAACAAATCCAATAAAGGCTCAACAGCTGAGGGAGGAAATTGAAAAATTGGAAACTAGCATAAAGTACGACGAAGCCCAACTCCAGGTGCTATTGGAAGACATTGCCGCCAATTGCAGTGGCCTCTAACTGACCGAGTCGATCGCGCACCGCGACCAGTCCAGCTCACCGCGGGCGCCGAGCTCGTCCAGGACGACCCGGTGCAGCCTGGCCCAGACCCGGTCCCCGCTCCACTGGGCGAAACGCCGGTAGACCGTCGGCCAGGCCGGCCCGAACACCGGCGGCAACTGCCGCCACGTGCAGCCCGAGGTGGCCACGAAGACGATCGCCGCCAGGCACTCACGGTCACCCGCCCGCCGACGGCCACCGCCCTGCGGACGTATGACCTCCGTCGGCTGCACCACCCGCCGGAACAACACCCACAACTCGTCCGGAACCAACCGCTCAACCAGATCCGTCATGCACTACTCAACGAACGATCCCGCCATAAGAAACGACGTCTAAGAGGTCGTTTTCATCTGCCTTGCCTGGTTATTAGGCGATTCTCTGGATGATGGATGGTGGTGCAGGCGAGTTCTTGGAGGCTGTCGATGTCTCTGGGTTGTGGGAGGTGGCGGATGGGGCAGAAACGGTCGTAATCCTGTTT
>NZ_JBHYXD010000171.1:0-9211 GCF_042751995.1 Streptomyces sp. NPDC059371
GCTCTGACCTACACGTTTACGAGGAACTGCACATAAGTGCAGGTCAGCGACTCAATGTACCTTCGGTGCGCTGAGTCGCTGACCTGCGGTGATCAAACTCCGATGACGCAAACTCGCGTCCGTCAAAGTCCGATGGCAAACGGTCAAGATCCAGTGGCACAGGACAACCCAGACGCACCTTCGGCGGCACGCCTCGCCCCCAACCTTTGCTGCGCTGCTTCTTGCTCCACGGGGTCAGGGCCGTGCGGGTCTCGCACCCGGAAGCCGTGCAGGCGGATGCTGTCCGCGTCGACGTCGTCCGGTTCGGGGCAGCCCTCGCGGACGAAGCCGCAGAGTGCTCGCAGTGCGTCTTCGCCCAGTTCCAGGGGGTGGAACGGCAACGGGTACGGCTCTTCCTCCTCGTCCGGCCAGGGGATGACGTCGGCAGGGCGGTCTCCGGCCCAGTAGGGCAGTTCGAAGGGGAGCGGTTCGCCGATGTTCTCGATGATGCCGCTGTCGGGGGAGAGGCTCAGGGAGCGGACGAGCCGACCGTCCTCCCATACGGCGAACGCGAGCCAATCCACGACGCTGTGCATGGCGTGCAGCACGAGCCGTCGGCCGACGCTCGCCGCCACCAGGTGCTCCGGGAGCGCGGAAGGGGTGTCGATCATCACCCTCTGATCACCGATGACTTCCACGCCGGGCCAGCTCGCCGCGTACGCCGTCCCCTCCGGGGGATACACGCCGCTCCAGAGATTCGAGCCCTTGCTCTCCTCGATCTCCCAGCCCGGGTAGAGCCGCCGCATCATGGCGGCCGTCCGTTCAAGCTCCGCCGTGCCTACTTCGCGCAGCAGCCTCGGAACGTCGCCGTCGGCGTATACAAGAAAGCCCGGCTGGCTCCCAAAGCCCCTCCCCAGGGTGTTGCCCCCGCTGGTGGGTGCATCGTAGCCGCGGTCACTGACATAGGCGGTGACTCAGCCTGAGTGGGCCCAGCGGGGCCGTCCCTGGGCCGTCCGAGGCTGGCCGAGGCCGACCGATGGCGACCGACAGTGACAAGCGAGCTACGGGGACCGGCAGCAGAACCCCAGGTCACAGCCCCCCGACCGAACGCGTTTCCCCCGAGGGGTAGCCGTCAGGCAAGACGGGGTGTTTCTTGCCGGGAGGCCACCGGTTGCAGCGGCAACAGGCCTTCCTGACATCCATCGCTGACATCAACGACTACGGACGGCAGCAAAAACCGGCCACCAGGTGTGGCCTAGTCAGTCTCGGCGGAGCACGACCAGTCCGAGTTGGAATCGAACTTACAAGGCGGCTGTCTCCCTCAACGCGCGCCCTTCCGGGCCGTCCTGGGGCCGCGGAAGGGCGCTCGCTGGTGACCGACGTCGACAACTACCGACAGTTCAGCAGCAGGTCAGAGTGTTGATCGATGAGGCGGCCGCAGGTCACGGGCTCATGTTCACGAGGCGACCGCTGCCGCTTTCAGTGGCCGGCGCTCTGGCCGCCGTCCACATGCAGGATCTCGCCCGTGACGAAGGAGGCCTGTTCCAGATACCGGATGGCCTGGACGACGTCGTCGACCTCCTCCATCCGCCCGAGCGGGTGGCGGGCGGCGAGCTCGGGCGTCGCGTCGGAGTTCACCGGGGTGCGCACCACGCCCAGCGAGACGGCGTTGACCCGGATGCCGTGCGCCGCGTACTCGATCGCCAGTTCCCTGGTGACGGCGTTCAGCCCGCCTTTGGTGAGTGACGCCAGTGCGCAGGGCACCTGCGAATTCGGCTGGTCGACCAGGGAAGTGGAGATGTTCACCAGGTGACCGCCTCCCTCACGGCGGGAGAGCATGGCGCCGAGGGCGCTGCGCGAGACGCTGAAGAAGCCGCGCAGGTTCACGCCGACCATCAGGTCGAAATCCGCGTCCGTGTATTCGGTGAACGGCTTGCCGATGTATACGCCAGCGCTGTTGACCACGGTGTCGATCCGGCCGAACCCGTCCATCGCCGCCGCCACGATCCGCGCGCCTGCGCCGGACTCGGCCAGGTCGTCGTTGAAGGCGAGCACCTGCGGGTCCTCGGACTGCGGCATGGAACGGCTGGTGGCCACGACCGCGTACCCGAGGCTGCGGTAGGCGGTGACGATGGCAGAGCCGATGCCCCCGTTGGCACCGGTGATGATCGCGACCTTCTGGGCGGTGCTCGCACCCGTCGTGTCGTTCATGCTTCACTTCCTTCGCCTGATCAGTATGGATCAGGCGAGTGACGGTTCTGGTGCGCCCCCGGGACCCGGCCCCCTCGGCCATGGCTCACTCGACAGGTGACCGGTCCCCGTCCCATCACGCCCCGGGACGGGGTCACTTGAGGATTTCCAGCATCCGCTTTCCCAGGACCGCGGCCGAAGCCGGGTTCTGCCCGGTGACCAGGTTGCGGTCCTGGACCATGTACGGCTCCCACATCGGGCCGCGGCTGAAGTTGACCCCGACCTTGTCCTGGACGTCGGTCTCCAGCAACCACGTCGCCCTGGAGGCCAGCCCGACGCCCTCTTCTTCCTCGTTGGTGAAGCAGGTGATGTTGTAATCCCTGAACGGCGACTCGCCGTGGATCCTGGTGGCCAGCAATGAGGCGGGGCCGTGACAGACGATGAACAGCGGGTTGCCCGAGGTGAGCTGCTGCGTCAGCAGCCGCCCCACGTCGGCGTCGAACGCCAGGTCCGACATAGGACCGTGACCGCCCGGCACGTACACCGCGTCGTAGTCCTCCAGGCGCACGTCCGACAGCTGCAGTGGCCTGCGCATCGCCTCCGCGGAACGGATGATGGCCTCCAACTCAAGGGCGCTGTCGTTGCCGCCGACCAACTCGGGGCGCAGGCTCATCATGTCGACGGTCGGGGTTACGCCGTTCGGCGTCGCGACGACTACCTCGTGACCGGCTTCCGTGAGGATCTTGTACGGGTTCGCGAACTCCTCGGCCCAGTAACCCGTCGCGTACCTCGTGCCGTCCTTCAGTACCCAGTAGGCGGCTCCGCTGACGATGAACAGCACTTTCGCCATGGCAAGGATTTCCTCTCGGATACGCACAAGGGTTCGGCGGGATGACCCATGAAACCCGTCCGCCCCGCCGAGTTCCTCCTTTTTGGGACCTTATGCACGTCTGCCTGCCGGCGCACCCGGACGCTCTCTCCGCTACGGCTGCCCGCTTGGTGGGAAGTGCTGAACCAGCCGAGGCGATCCGGCCAGATGGAGCTGGATCCGGGCCGCGGGGCGCGTTGACCCGTTCGAATGAGTCCGGACGCAGACGGTGCGTGCCTTGCCCAGGAACCACGCCCGCTCCACGGTGTGTGGGTCGACGGCAGACGGGTGGGAGCCAGGGAAAGCGGTGGGCTGAGGAAGAGGAGAGCAAGCAGGCGGTGGTACGCCCGACGCGCGGACGAAGCGCAGAGGATCTACTGCTACTGCGCTCTCAGCGCGTCACTGCCACCAACCCCACGATCACCAACCCGACTCCCATGAATCCGAACTGCAGCCTCATGCGTTCGAGGCTTGTCCAGGGCGTCCCCCATCGCGTCCTGTGCGTAAACGTCACATCCGCCCAGTCCCACACCCAAATGTCCACACCGCGATAGCCGCAGGCCACCACCATGAAAGCGCAGCCCGCGATCAGGGCGAGCACCCCACGGAGAATCAAGCCGTCCCCCACCTCACCAGTATCGTCACTGCCGCGGCATTGTCGCAGGTGGCGCCAGTTGACGCGCTCCGGGCAACCCACCAGGATGCGCGTCATGGTGAAGATCAGCGCGCAAGCCACCCACGGCGGCCAGGTGTTCCTGTTGATCTGGGGGGTGGGCGCACTGGTCATGGGGTCGGCATTCGCCTCGAAGAAGGGGTCCGACTGGTTTCGCGAAGTAATCGTGTCCGGACTTCAGGGAAATCCCGTACAGCAGGCCCGTGCACGAAGCTTCGGTGGTCTGCGAGTGATAGCCACTGTGCTTGCCGTTGCAGGCCTGATCGGAATCATGGCAGCCGGCGCCCTACTGACACGAGACTAGAACGCAATCGCGCCCCGGCCGCGCTTGTCAAGAGTGCCCGGATTTCTGACACCAACGGCTGACACCAACGAGCGCGAACGGCGACGGACAACGCCGAACTTCCGCGCCCAGCCAACCGAAGCCATGCACGGCCCGACCGGTGTCGACGACTGCCCTTACTCGCGTTCGAGGTGCAGGGCGGCCCGCTGGAAGCCGGGCAGGTCGATGGCGGCAGGCCGAAGCTGACGTTCCGACGGACGTTGCCGTTGCCGTCCGGGTCCGCCCGCCCGTGTCGGCCAACTCGCCCTGCCGTACACCGGACCCTCAAGTTGAACACGTTCAAAACGAGGGAGTACGCTGATGCCGAGCAAAGCCGAGGGGGGTTCGATGAAGGTAGCGCTGCCCGGGGGAACCGGACAGGTGGGCACGATTCTCGACCGCGCACTGACAGCGGCCGGCCACGAGGTCACGGTAGTGACCCGGCATCCCGTGCGAGCGCATGACATCGGATGGGACGGGGCCACGCTCGGCCGCTGGGCTTCGGCGATCGACGGCTGCGATGTCGTGATCAACCTGGCCGGACGCAGCGTCTCCTGCCGTTACACCGCCGAGAACCTGCAAGCCATGATGACCTCCCGGGTGGATTCGGCACGGGTGGTCGGCGAGGCGATCGCCGCCGCTGCGCGACCACCGCGCGTCTGGCTGCAGATGAGTACGGCGACGGTCTACGCGCACAGCCTCGACACGGCACACGACGAGGCGACCGGAGTGATCGGGGGCTCGGAGGCCGGGGTGCCGGACTACTGGGCGTACAGCGTCGAGATCGCAAGGAACTGGGAGCGGGCGCAGGCCGAGGCGCCGACTCCGGCGACCCGCAAGGTGGCGCTGCGCTCGGCGATGGTCATGAGCCCGGATCGGGGCGGTGTGTTCGACGTACTGTCGCGGCTGGCGCGCCTCGGGCTGGGCGGTCCGGTCGCCGGCGGCGCGCAGTACGTCTCCTGGATCCATGACAAGGACTTCGTGCGGGCGGTGGAGTTCCTGATCGCCCGGGACGACCTTGAAGGGCCGGTGAACCTCGCCTCGCCCGGGCCGCTTCCGCACCGCGACTTCATGCGGGCGCTGCGTACGGCCTGGAGCGTCCCGGTAGGGCTGCCGGCGACGCGTTGGATGGCCGAGTTGGGGGCGTTCGCGCTGCGCTCGGACACGGAGCTGCTGCTCAAGAGCCGTCGGGTGGTGCCGGGACGGCTGCGCGCAGCCGGGTTCGATTTTGCGTATCCCGAGTGGGAGGGGGCCGCTACGTCCCTCGTACAGCGGGCCAGGCTGGTTCGCGGGGCCTCGGGTCGGGCCCGTGAATAGAGCCGCTACCCCGCCGGTTACTTGGCCTTCGCGACCAGGCCGGAGCGGCTCCGGCTCGACGCTTCGCAAATCGGGGGCGGCCACTGCGTCGGGGTGCCTACTGTGGCCGCGTGTCATTCTTCGCCTTATACGACGCCGAGCACTTTTACGGCGATCCAGAGCCTGTGGCCGGGGCGCGCGTGTCCTTCGCTCCCGACAAGCTGTTCGCTGCTCGTGAGCGCCGTATCGGGCGACGGGTGGACCGACAGCCGGTCGGCGACGAGGGGCTGGTGGTGAATGAGATCGCCATTGACGTCCTGGTGTGGCCGTCCAGCCTGTGGCGCGTGGCCGATCTCGAACCGACGCGGCCGCTACCGGGCCACAGGTGGGTGCGCTGCCGAGCCTTCACGGTCATGAAGCAGGTGCCCGCATGGCTGGTCGCCGGACCTCACGGGGACGTCGTGGAATGGGTGATCACCCGGACGCGAACGCTGACCAGCGCCCAGGTCGACGCCCTTGCCGCGCTGTCGGACGAAGGCGAAAAGCCTCTGACACGAACGCTGTGGGCTCGCTGGTCGCGGGACCACCACACTGGTTCTCCGGTCGGATGCGCCCTCACGACTCTCAACGAGGTAGTCACGGAGGCCGCTCACCGGGTGGGCCCACAACTGTTCGGTCGGGATGAGGAAGACGAGGTCGAGGTGCTCAGCGATCCGGCCTGGCTGCGGGCCTTCGGTGCAGCGTACGCAGCCGCGCTGGCACTCGGGGCTCCCGAACTGCTCACACTCCAGGAAAACACGCTCCTCGCCCGCCGGTGGACTACCGTGTTCGGCCCACCTGACGTGCCCGAACCCTAGCGAGCCTGGAAGAGTTCATACGCTCCGCCGGCCTTGAGCAGGTCACAAAGCAGTTCTGGCCCGCCAAGTCCTGAACCAACTGCGGCAGGTCAAGTGCGGCTTGGCCGGCGTGGCCGGCTTCACCAACCTGTGCGCTCCAGCTCGGGCACGTCCTCGACCCCATCTCACGGAGACCGCTCTCCGTCACGCTCGGCATGGGGCCCTGGTCATCGGGGTGGTTTTCACCGGCCCGCTCGCCGCCGCCGCGATCGCCACACCGGTGCTCCGGTCAGCGCACCCTTCCGCGCGGCTTCAGCGGAAGCGGGGGCAGTTCCGGCGCGGAGAGCGGCGCGCCGTCGTACCCCCTCACCTCGCCGAAGCGTGCGCCCTTGGCCCAGTCCTCGCGGGCCTGTTCGATCTCCTCCTGGGTGCGGCCGATGAAGTTCCACCACATGATCAGCTCCTCGTCGAACGGCTCACCGCCCAGCAGCATCAGGCCCGCGTCGGTCGCGGCGCGCAGCGGGAGTTCGGTGCGGCCGCAGCCGAGGTAGAGCATGGAGCCGGGGAGCACCGGCACGCCGTCGACCTGGGCCTCGCCGGACATGGCGAGGACGGCGTACTCGAAGTCGGGCTCCAGGGGCAGGCGTACCTCCGCCCCGCTCGTCAGGGCCAGGTCGGCGCCGACGATCGGTGTGTACGTCGTACCGGGCGAGGCCGTGCCGTCGAGCGTGCCCAGCAAGAGCGTGGCCCGCAGGCCGGGGGCGGTGACGACGGGCAGTTCGGCGTGGTGTTCGAAGCGCGGGTCGGTGTTCCGGTGACTGTCCGGCAGCGCGACCCAGAGCTGCGCGCCGTGCAGCAGGCGGGAATGCGCGCGGGGGCTCTCCTCGGAGTGGCTGATGGCACGGCCCGACGTCATCAGGCCCAGTTCGCGCGGGCGGATCGTCTGAAGGCTGCCCGTCGAGTCGCGGTGCAGCACCTCGCCCTCGTGCAGCCAGCTCACGGTCTGCAGACCCATGTGCGGATGCGGCGGGACCTGCATGCCGGGTTCATCGGCGATGTCGTCGGGCCCGTAGTGATCGACGAAGCACCACGCGCCGACCATGCGCCGGCCCAGATTGGGCAGCAGACGGCGGACCTCGGTCGACTCGCCGAGCTTGACCCGGCGGGGGCTGAGGAGTTCGCGCACCGGCTCGGCCACCACGAACCCGCGGCCGCCGCAGGGGGCGGGAACCGCCTCCCGATCAAGATTGCTCATGCCGCACAACCTAGTCCCGCCGGAGGCCTCTCGTCAGTCCATCTATCGCCCATTGAGGGGCACATGGCTCAGAACCGGCGCGGTGGTCCATGGCGAAAACAGTAGCCATGGACATAGTAGCCATGTAATGTTTCTTCCATGAGTACAGCGAAGTCGCCCTCCGGGAACGCGACGCCCGGTTTTCTCGTCTGGCGCCTGTCAATGAAGTGGCGCGTAGCGGTGGACCGCGCGGTGGGCCCACTGGGCCTGACGCACGCGCAGTACTCGCTGGTGGCGTCGCTGTACGGCATGCACCGGGACGGACGGCACCCCAGTCAGCGTCAACTCGCCGACCACACCGGACTCGAACCGCTCTACGTCTCGAAGCTGGCCCGTTCCCTGGAGGCGGCCGGCCTTCTCGACCGCGCCCGGGATCCGGTGGACCCCCGGGCGGTGCGGCTCACCCTCACCGACGACGGGCGCGAGGTCACCCGCCGCGCCGTCTCCGTGGTCCAGGGCCTTCTGGAGCGGCTTCTCGAACCACTGGGCGGCCTCGACGGGGAACGCACACGGGCGTTCAGCGACGAGCTGGCCGTCCTGCTCGACGTACCGCTCGACGCGCGCTCCGGAGCCGGGCAGCGTCCCGGCGAGGCTTCACCCCCATACGAAGAGGATTCACCCGAGGAGTAGTCATGACCACCTCTGTTCCCCCTGTCAACGGCCAGGTCATCGGCCTCGCCCACTACGCGAGCCGCGCCGCCCTGGAGCGGGTGCTGTCCCGCAGCGGCACCACGTTCGAACAGTCGGTGGCCCTGCGGGCCGTGTCCGACAACGGCGGGACCGTCGAAACGGCGCGGGTCGTAAGCCGGCTCACCGGCGGCCTGAAGATCGAGGATTCGGCGGCCCGGCGGACCGTCGAGGAGCTGACGGCGCGCGGACTCCTGGAGGAGGCGACGCCCGGGCAGGTGTCCCTGACGGACGCCGGCCGGGAGCTGTTCGCGTCGGTCCGCGCCGCGGGCGACGCGATCGCGGCCCGGGTGTACGCCGGGATCCCGGCCGAGGACCTGGCCGCCGCCGGGCGCGTGCTGGCCCTCGTCACGGCGCGGGCCGAGGCGGAACTCACCGGCGCGTAGCGGTCCGGAGCGCCGGCGCCCGGCGGTCCGAGCGCCCGTGCCTGGCGGTCCGAGCGCCCGTGCCTGGCGGTCCGAGCGCCTGTGCCTGGCGGTCCGAACGCCGCCGCGAACGCGGAACCGCGGATCCCGGCCGCGACCTCGGGCACCCCGGCAGGTTCGTGGAATATTCAACCAACCGGCTCGGTTGTGGCCCGTCGAAGGAGGTCAGTGGTGGACACGACGTACTACGACCACGGGACGGCCGCGGAACGCTGGGAGCGAGCGCGGATGTTCTTCGAGGCCAAGGACTACTCCGCGGCGGCACGCGTACTGGGCGGGCTGGTCGAGGAGGTGCCGGAGCAGACCGGACCCCGGCTGCTGCTGGCGCGCTCCTACTACCACTCGGCCCAACTGCGCCGCGCCGAAGCCGAGTTGCGCACCCTCGTGGAGCTCGACCCGGTCGAGCACTACGCCCGGCTGATGCTGGGGCGCACGCTTCAGCGCCTCGGCCGGCCGGACGAGGCCGCGTCGCACCTGCGGATCGCGTCCGCGCTCGGGGGCGACTTCGAAGGCGTCTGATCAGGAACAGGATCCGGCACAGGAACGGGATCGGGATCGGGATCGGGATCTGGTCCCGGTCCGGTGCTGCCTCGGTAGTTCCGGGGCCGGGGTCTCTCGCGGAAGGCCGGTCACCTCGGTGA
>NZ_JBHYXD010000172.1:0-8811 GCF_042751995.1 Streptomyces sp. NPDC059371
CGCGGACAGCCCCCGCCCCCCCCGCGCGCCCGCCCGCGCGGGGGGGGGGCCGCGCCCCGCGGCGCCGGGCGGTCCCGTTACTGGGCGAAATCCTCCCTCAAGTGGCTTTTCATGGCAGGCTGTTGACGGCCGTTCGAGGCGGAGCAGTGGACTGCGAGGGGGGATCGTCCGGTGTTGTTTCCGACGAGCGGGACGGCGGAGGCAGTGTCATGAGCGGCGAGACGACCTGGATCGCCGCCTACTGGCTGCTGGGATTCGGCGCGGTCAACGCCACGCTGTACTTGGTGTGGTGGCTGCGCACACGGGAGGAGCGGAAGTTCCTGCGGGGCATACGGACGACGGACGTCGACCCGATACAGGCGGCATGGTGGCTCGGCGCCGCGTGGGAGGGCGCGTCACCACAGCAGGAGCGCTACGCGGCGGAGATGGCCGTGAGCCTGCTGATCCTGGCCGGGGACGCCGAGATCGACGACGACGGTCGGATCACCGCGCCGCTCGAAAGGCTCGGCAGCCAGAAGGACCCGGTCCTCGCCGCGCTCGTGATGCTCCTGCGCCGCCACAAGGGGGCCACGGTGCACGAACTGCGCAACGACCCTCCGTTCCAGGGGTTCCGGACGGCTCTCGAGGCCCGTCGTGCGCCCCTGGGCGAACGGTTCGGCTTCTACCGCGTCCCCGCGCTGACCGCCGCGTTCGTCACCGCGTTCGGCATGTCCATGCATGCCATGCTCATGCGCTGTGCCGTCCCCGGGCTGCCCGACCGGGATCCGGGCTACTGGACCACGGCCTGGATAGTGGTGTGGGCCGCGCTGGCCGCGCCGGCGGCAATCTGGCCCCAGGAGTTGTCCCGTCCCTGGCCGCGATTCACCCGTCGCTGCCGGGCCGCCGTCAACGGGGCACTGGCCGACCGGAGTTCGCACACGGGCTACCGGGTGTACGTCAGCACGTCGGCACCTTTCGATCGACGCCCCCCGGGAGACAAGACCGCCGCGCGGCCCCGGGTCACGGCCGACGTCACCGCCCGCAAGCCGTTCCCGGACGACGGCTTCGCCGAGGACCTGGACCTCGACCTGGCCACACAGCCGGACGCCCACCACGACGGCTCCGGAGGCGGGGACATGGGCGGGGGCGACTGATCCGGCACGGGCGACGAGACCCGTGAGACCCGGTTCCGGCCCGCGTTCGAGAAGGCTCGGTGATCTCGCCGCCCGTCTGTCAGTGGTGACCGCCATCATGGAGACATGGCCAACCCGAACCTCACCGAGGGACACCGAGGGAGCCCTTCCTTGCAGCGGGCCACCCGGCTGTGCCGACTGGTGGGCCTGGGACGGACGATTCGGGCCGGTGGGTGAGCAGTTGGGCGAGGAGCGGCAGGGCGTGTGCCGCGTCGGCGGCGGAGCCGTCCGCACGGGCTCCCGGCCGCCGGGGTGCTCACCGGCGTTCGATTTCGGCCGGTGATCCGTTACGCTGCGGCCCGTAGATCACGAAGGAAGACATGTTCAAGCGACTTGCAATGGCCGCGGTAACGGCGGTTCTGATAACCGGGCTTGCTGCGTGCGGCGGCGGGGATGACTCCCACGGCGAAGGTTCGGACTACTCGGCCGACGTGGGACAGGACACCGGGGGCGCTGCCGGGCAACCTCAGCCGGACACCGCCACCACGGCCGATACGAGCGTGTTCGGCCTCCGGGACGAGGTCCGTCACCGCGCGGCCAGGACCACCCGGGCCACACGACCACACATGACGAAGAAGTGCACGACGACCACGCGGCGGGTCAGACACACGACAAGCACCGGCTCGGGCACCAAGCGGCGTACCCGCACCTGGTACTCCACCGAGCACCCGAAGACCTGCAAAAAGGTCCGCAGCGGAACCGAGACGTACACGCGTGTCGTCCGGCCGGAACGGTGGTGCGTCAGCCTGGACGACGTCGGCGGCGACAAGAGCCGGGACGACGTCTGGTACCGGGTCACGAGGACGGCCTATGACGCGGCCGTCGCCACGGACCAGCACAAGCGCGTGGACTTCACCCCCAAGGACAGCGGCTGCTGACCGGTCGGTGAGCGCTGTCCGCAGGCGGCCGCGGCTCCTCACCGCGTCCCGGTCGAACGGGGCGCGGGAGGGACGCTCGGCCTGGCGCCTCTACGCGGCAAGCAGCCCGGCAAGTATCAGAGCCGCCACCGCGGCCACGACCCGCGGCTTCCTCCAGCCCGGCCCCGAAGCCTGGCGGGTCAGTTCCCAGATGCTCACCAGAGCGCCCCCGAAGCCCAGCGCATCGCGCAGCAGGAAAACGGTGATGTGCACGGGCCCTCCGGGGAACGTCGAACGGAGGGGAAGGATAACCGTGGCCATCCGAACGGGCACCGAGACCCCCGGTTCACCCGGTGAAGGCGGGACGGGGCCGGCCGGATTCGAACCGGCGTCCTCCCACATGCGGTGAAGGCGCGACTACCGCTGCGCTACAAGCCCCGTCCCGCAGGCGATCATACGGACCACCCGCACTCCGCGGCTCGGCATTTCCGCATCGCGGGCCGAGACCGGCTCCGGCCGGCACCGGGCAGTGGCCCCGGATCACCACATGACCCCGGACGGCACAGGTAACCCCGCCGCGAGAACGGTTCATCCGTCCGGCTGGGTCCCGTCCCGCAACGGGAAGGCCATCACACTCACGCCCAGCGGGACGGTGCCCGGCGTGTGCGGTGGCCGGGCCGCTTCGTGGAGTGCGGTGGCGAGTTCCGCGAGCCGTTGCCGGACGTTCTCCCAGATCTCGGGATCCACCCACAGTTCGGCGTCCACGGTCACGCCCTCACTGCCCTCGGCACGCCGCCTGGCACGTTCCCGGAGCGTGTGCGCCATGGTTTCGGCCAGCATCGGGGTGCCCTCGTGCTGGTCGGACAGCGGTGTGCCCTGGACGGTGCGGTAGCGGCGCTCCCTGCCGCCGCGGCGGGTGCGTTCCTCGGCCAGCACGACCAGCCCCACCGCGTCCAGGCGCCGCAGATGCTGGCTGGCCAGCGCGTGGGAGACGTCCAGCTCGCGGGCGAGCTCGGCGGCCGACATCGGCCCCGGCCACATGAGGCTGAGCATCCGCAGCCGCAACGGATGGGCGAGCGCGCGCAGCACGGGATCGGTTTCGGTCACGCGAGCCAGTAAAGCGCACACCGGCACCCTGAGCCGACTACCCCCAATCAAATGATTGGGGGTAGGTTGTGCCCGCTCCCGCAAGCGCGCCGCACTGTGCCGGCCCTGCGTCGGTCACACGGAAGGGCGAGGGGATGAGCTGGAACACGCTGAAGGTCTTCCGGGACCGCAACGCGGGTCTCTATCTGGGCGGAGTGATCGTCTCCGGCTTCGGGAGCTCGGCCATGTCACTGGCCGCCGGAATCTGGGTCAAGACGCTCACCGGCTCCAGCAGCCTCGCCGCCCTGGTCAGCTTCTGCGTCTGGGCGCCGACCTTCGCGGGACCCGTGATCGGCACCCTGGCGGACCGGGTACGGCGCCGGCCGCTGCTGGTCGCCACCAATCTGGTCCTGGCGGGCGTCATGACCGCGCCGCTCCTCGTGCGCTCCGAGGTTCACGTCTGGCTGCTGTTCGCCGCGCTGACCCTGGTCGGAGTGGGCATGGTGCTCACGGACGCGGCCGAGACCGCCCTCGTGGCAGCGGCTGTGCCGACCGAGCTGCGCGGTGACTTCAACGGTCTGGTACTCACCGCCATCGAGAGCATGAAGCTGCTCGCCCCGCTGGCCGGCGCGAGCCTGTTCACCGCGTTCGGCGGTCCGACCGTGGCACTGCTCGACGCGGTCACCTTCGTCCTGGCCGCGGTCGCGTTCAGGCTGATCCGGGTACGGGAAGCCGTGCCCGAGGCCCGCGTCGGACGGGCGTGGACCGCCGGGACCGCCGAAGGCGCCCACTACCTGCGGCGGCATCCGGTACTGCGTCCGCTGGTCGTCACCAGCGGGACGACGATGATGCTGGCCGGCGTCAGCAGCACGGCCACGTACGCGATGCTCGACGCCGGACTCCACCGGTCCCCGGCCTTCGCGGGGGTGCTCACCTCGGTCCAGGGGCTGGGATCGGTGGTCAGCGGGCTGGCGGCCGGTGCGCTGATGCGCCGGATGCCCGTGCGCACCTTCTCGACGGCCGGACTCGTCCTCTTCGCGCTCGGCGCACTGGCGCGGGTGACTCCCTGGACGCCGGTCGTGATCGGCGGCAGCCTGATGATCGGTCTGGGCTTGCCCTGCCCGCTCATCGCGGCGCTGACAGCCGTCCAGAAGCACACCCCGTCCGAGCTGCTCGGCAGGGTGGCGGCGACGGCCAACACCTTGATGTACGCGCCCACCGGACTCGCGCTGCTCCTGGGCACGGGCATGGTGGCCGGCCTCGACTACCGGGTGCAGCTCCTCGCCGCGGGCATGTCCGGCCTGGCCGCGGCATCCATGCTCGCCCTGACGGGCCGCAACACGCGCACGACGGCGCCGGTCGACACCAGGCCCGCACCTGAGACCCAGAAAGGCTGACGCCGTTACTTGGAAGTAACAGTTCCGCAACCTTGACTGTATTGGTCCAGTCCAATAACGTCACCCCCGCACAGAACCCCACATGAAACAACTTCCCCCCACCGTCATCTCTTTGACGGACCGTCACCCCCTCCGGGAGGGCCCCCCGTGGTTTCCCGACGTTCCTTCCTGGCCGGAGCCGCCGCCGTCACCGGTACGGCCGCGCTCAGCCCGTTCTCGCCGGTCTCGCCGTTGACGTCCACCGCCTCGGCGGCAGGAGTCTCACTCCCCGTGAAACTGGCGAACACCTCCGGCCACGACACCGTCTACGCGTACATATCCGGCACCGACAGCAGCGGCTGGCCGGTCTTCGTCTCGGCGAACGGCGCCCTGAACCGGCTGCCCAACCCGTCGTCCCCGGTGACCCCCATCGCCGACTACTCCATCGCGCTGGGCGCCTCCGGCTCGGCCGCCACCACCGTCAACCTGGCCAATTACGTCATCAGCGGCCGCATCTATTTCTCGGTCGGCAAGAAGCTCCAGTTCTTCGTCAACCCGGGCACCGTGCCCGGCGTGGTGCAGCCCGCCCTGACCAGTGCCGACCCCAACTGGTCGACCAACTGGACGTTCTGCGAGTTCACCTTCAACAGCGCCAACCTGTACGCGAACATCTCCTACGTGGACATGGTCGCGCTGCCGATCTCCATGGCCAGCACCGGCAGCGGAGGCAACCAGTCGGTCAGTCCGCTGCCCTCCGGCGCCCTCGCCTCCATCGCCTCCGGCCTGCAGACACAGCACGCCTCCGACGGAGCGCCCTGGGACAGGCTGGTGGTCACCGACTCCTCCGGCGGGGTGCTCCGCGTCATGGCCCCCGCGCACTCGCCGGTGGACTTCGGCGGCTACTGGAACGACTACCTGAACCGGGTCTGGAGCCACTACACCTCCACCCCATTGACCATCAACGGCCAGGGCGGTATCGGTTCCTACACCGGCACCGTCTCCGGCAACGCCATCGTCTTCTCGGGTCTCAACACGAACGGCGTGCCGTTCACCAAGCCGAGCGCCGTAGACATCTTCGGCTGCGCGTCCGGTCCCCTCTACAACTCCGGGGGAGACGCCCGCGGGGCGATCGCCGCCCGGCTCGCCGCCGCGATCAACCGCAGTACGCTGCTGGTCCCGGGCGGGAACAACAACCCCGACGGCGTGACACCCTCGCAGTACTACACGGACTCGGTCACCAACCACTACGCCCGGCTGGTCCACAAGTACGCCAGTATCGGCTACGCCTTCCCGTACGACGACGTCGGCCCGACCGGCTCGGCCCCCGTCGACGGGCACATCCAGGACGGGGCGCCCACCTCGTGGAGCATCACCCTGGGTGCCGGAGGCACCGGTGGAGGATCGGGGGGTGGCTCGGGCACGGTCAGCGCCTACGGCACCATCCAGGCCGAGTCCTGCTCGGCGCAGAGCGGGACCACCACCGAGAGCTGCTCCGACACCGGCGGCGGCAGCGACGTCGGCTACATCGCGAACGGCGACTGGCTGAAGTTCTCCTCCGTCGACTTCGGTTCGGCCTCCCCGGCCCAGTTCAAGGCCCGGCTGGCGTCAGGCGCGGCCGCCGGTGTCAGCGGTGCCGTCCAGGTACGGCTCGACAGCACCACCGGCACGAAGATCGCCGAGATCAGCTTCGCCAACAGCGGCGGCTGGCAGACCTGGCAGACCGTTCCCGCGAACATGCTCGCCTCCGCCACCGGAGTCCACGACGTCTACCTGGTCTTCGCGGGCAGCAGTTCGGACTTCACCAACATCAACTGGTTCACGTTCACGAGCTGACCCCCGGCTCCGCGACAGCGGGCCGAGGAACAGCGGGTCTCAGGGGTGCGGCCGCAACACAAGGGCGGCCGCACCGCCGCCCGGCGTCAGTGGGCGATGCCGTCGATCAGCTCGCGGGCGCCCTGCCGCAGCAGAGCCAGCGCGACGGAGGCGCCGAGGTCCGACGGGCTGAGCCGCCCGGCCCATTCGTGGGCGTTCAGGACGGTCTTCCCGTCGGGGCTGAACACGCAGGCCCGCAGCGACAGATCACCCCGGGACGCCTTCGCGTATCCGGCGATCGGGCTGTTGCAGTGGCCCTGGAGGACGTGCAGGAACATCCGCTCAGCCGTGGCCTCCCGATACGTGTCGGCATCGTTCAGACCGCTGACGACGTCGATCGTCGCCGTATCCGCCTCACGGCACTGAAGAGCCAGCACACCGGCCCCGATCGGCGGACACATCGTCTCGGCCGACAGGACCTCGGTGATCACGTCCGGCCGGCCGATGCGCTCCAGTCCGGAGACGGCCAGCAGCAGCGCGTCGGCCTCGCCCGCGGCGAGCTTCTCCAGACGGCGGTTGGCGTTGCCGCGAAACGGCACACATTGCAGATGCGGGTGGGAGGCGGCGAGTTGAGCGACCCTGCGCACCGAGGACGTGCCGATCCGGGTGCCCGCGGGGAGTTCGTCGAGCGGCAGGCCGCCAGGATGGACGAGGGCGTCACGGATGTCGTCACGCTTCAGGAACGCCGCGAAAGTCGTGCCGACGGGCAACGGCCTGTCCGCGGGCACGTCCTTCACACAGTGCACCGCGACGTCCGCCTCTCCGGCGAGGAGCGCGGCGTCGACCTCCTTGGTGAACGCCCCCTTGCCCTCGACCAGGGAGAGATCTCCCATCCACTTGTCGCCGGTCGTCTTGACCGGGACCACCTCGGTCCGGACACCGGGATGGAGTACGCCGAGTTCGGTGCGGACGCGCTCCACCTGGGCCAGGGCCATGGGCGAGTCGCGGGAGACGATACGGATCAGCTCAGGGGCGGACATGTCGTACACGATAGTGCGTCGGAGCGGTCCTCCCGCTCCGAACCCGAAGGCCCAACTCAGCGGCTCGGGACGGGTGTTCGAGGTTCGGACGGAGTGCCGAGAACGGGTCCGCACACAGCGGCGGCCGCCCTCAACGCGTCACGGCGCCGCGACGTCTGGCCGCGGAGCGCGCCACCGGGAGCCCCGCGGCCGCCAGGAGGAGCAGCACCCCGCAGACGACGGCCGCCGTCCAGGAGGTGTCCGGGCTCGTCGCGGCATGCGCCCCGCCATCGGCGGCCGGTGCCCCCGTCAGGCTCAACACGGGTGCGGGGTGCTCCGGTTCGGGCTGCCCCGCCACTGTCTCCTGGTCCCAGGTGACGACTTCACCGTCGTCGTACTCCTGCCGCGCCACGAAGGCCAGTTCAGACATTCCGGTGGGCAGGCGGTCGATGTGCACGACGAAGTCGACTCCGTCCTCTCCCTCGATCTCCCCGCCGGACCAGCCGGCTGTCCTGCCCGCCTCGCCCGCCGCGGCCGGCTCGGTGGTCCACCCCGTCACCTGCTCGGCGCGCACTCCTCGTACACCTTCCGGTGCCTCGATCCGTACGGCGACGGTCCGCGCGGACGGCTTCTCGTTCGGCACGTGGAACGTCATGCGGACGTCGGTCGCACCCGGGGCCACCGCTCCGTCGGCGTGCACGTGCACGTGGGCCCAGGCGGGGGCCGCCGTCACCAGGAGCAGCGCCGCGGTGATCAGGGCCGCGGCCGTCCGGGCCGGGGGAAGGAGGTGCATGGTCGGTTCCTCTCGGGGCAGAACGGTTTCGGTGCCGCGGCCGACGGGTCGGGTCGCCGGATGGCGATCCGTGTCACGCGGGCGGAGCGGCCGTGACGAGGGCCGCGGTGACGCCCAGCACGAGGGCCGCGACGAGCAGTTCGGCCAGCAGGCCGCGCCTGAGGGCTCGTACGAGAGCGGCATCCGGCGGCGCGGGCGGCGCCGGCGCCGTGAGGGTGGGCGTCATGCCCGCCGCACCGCCCGTCGGCAGGGACCCGGGTGCCGGGCGGGTGGCGTGGCGGTGGACCCAGCGGCGGGCCAGGCCGCCGAGCGCGACGATCCCGGCGACTCCGGCCGACTTCAGCAGGAGCAGCCGCCCGAACGGGGTGTCGAGGAGATGTCCGGCGGAGCCCACCTCTCGCCAGGCCTGGCAGGTCCCCGTGACCACGAGGGCGACGACGGCGGTGAACGCCAGGCGCGAGAACCGGGGCAGCACGGCGGCCAGTTCGCCGACGTGAGCGGGGCGCGACAGGACAGCCGCGACCAGCGCGAGCCCGCCCAGCCAGAGCGTCATGGCGGCCAGATGGGTGAGATCGGTGGCCACCGCGAGCGGCGCGTACCGGCCGTGGGCGGGGGGGCCCCGGGGGGGGCGAAGGCTCCCCCCCCCCACCAGACCCCCCCAGCTCGCCCGGTCCGTGCGGGGGGGGGGCGCGGGCC
>NZ_JBHYXD010000173.1:0-8797 GCF_042751995.1 Streptomyces sp. NPDC059371
GCCCCCGCCGCCCCCCCCCCGCCGCGCCCCGCCCGCGGGGGGCCGGGGGGGCGGGGCTGTGCGGGTCCGGCCGCCCGGGGGCCCCCCCGTCCCCCGGAAACGGGGGCACAGACGGCGGTGCGGCCGGGCGTGAAGCGGAAAGCGGGCGCCGGCCTGCCGGCCTCAGCGGGCGAGAGCCGCCTCGCTCGTCGCCTGGGAACGGGGGTCGGAGGGAAGCGCGCGAAGGATGTCCTCGACGCTCTGCTTGGCATCGCCGAACAACATGCCGCTGTTCTCACGGAAGAACAGCGGGTTCTGCACACCCGCGTAACCCGAGGCCATGGAACGCTTGAAGACGACGACCTGTTCCGCCTCCCACACCCGCAGCACCGGCATGCCCGCGATCGGGCTCGCCGGATCCTCCTCCGCGGCCGGGTTGACGGTGTCGTTGGCACCGATGACCAGGACGACCGAGGTGTCGGAGAGGTCGTCGTTGATCTCGTCCATCTCCAGCACGATGTCGTACGGCACCTTGGCCTCGGCCAGCAGCACGTTCATGTGTCCGGGCAGCCGGCCCGCCACGGGGTGGACGCCGAAGCGCACCTCGACGCCGCGCTCCCGCAGTTGACGCGTCAGCTCGGCGACCGGGTGCTGCGCCTGGGCCACCGCCATGCCGTACCCGGGGGTGATGACGACGGACCGGGCCTGGACCAGGAGGTCGGCCACCTCCTGGGCGCGGATCTCGCGGTGCTCGCCCTGCTCCTCGTCCCCGCCGGAGGGAGCCTCGATGCCGAACCCGCCCGCGATGACCGAGAGGAACGACCGGTTCATCGCCTTGCACATGATGAACGACAGGTAGGCGCCCGAGGATCCGACCAGCGCGCCCGTGACGATCAGCAGGTTGTTGTCGAGCAGGAATCCCGCCGCCGCCGCGGCCCAGCCCGAGTAGCTGTTGAGCATGGAGACGACGACAGGCATGTCGCCGCCGCCGATCGACGCGACCAGATGCCAGCCCAAAACCAGCGCGAGCACCGTCACGGCGATCATCAGGCCGAGGCTGGGGCTGATCGTGAACCAGACCGTCAGCGCCACGAACGCCACCAGCGCCGCGACGTTGAGCGCGTTCTTGCCCGGCAGGACCAGCGGACGGGACTTCACGCGCGCCGACAGCTTGAGGAACGCGACGATCGAGCCGGTGAAGGTGACCGCGCCGATGAAGATGCCGATGAACACCTCGGCGTGGTGGATCCCCAGCAGGTCGGCCGTGACGTGCCGCTGCGCGTCCCCGTGCGCCTCGACCTCCAGGTAGCTGTTCCAGCCGACCAGCACCGCGGCGAGGCCGACGAAGCTGTGGAGCACGGCGATGAGTTCGGGCATCTGGGTCATCTCGACCTGCCGCGCCCGCCAGATGCCGATCGCGGCGCCGAGCACCATCGCGACGACGATCAGGGTGACCGCGCCCGCGGTGATGCTCTGTGCCGCGAGCACGACGGTGGCGACCAGGGCGAGGGCCATGCCGGCGATGCCGTACACGACACCGGCACGGGAGGTGCGGTGCTGGGACAGTCCCGCCAGGCTGAGGATGAAGAGCAGGGCGGCGACCAGGTCCGCGGCATGGGAGGCTGTGATTGACGTCATGGCGGCTCAGCCCTTCGAGAACATGGACAGCATGCGGCGGGTGACGGCGAAGCCGCCGAAGATGTTCACGCTCGTCAGCAGGATCGCGATGAACGAGAGTGTGGTGACGACCGCGCTCTCGTGCCCGATCTGCAGCAGCGCCCCGATCACCACGATCCCGGAGATCGCGTTGGTGACGGACATCAGCGGCGTGTGCAGCGCGTGGTGCACCTTGCCGATCACGTAGTAGCCGATCACCACCGCCAGCGTGAAGACCGTGAAGTTCGCCGCGAGTTGCGCGGGGGCGAAGGCGACCAGGGCGAACATCGCCAGCATGCCGGCGCCGATCAGGGCGAACCGGGCCGCCGGGGTGAGCCGTGGCTCCTTCGGCTGGGCGGCCGTCGCCACGGGGGCGGGCTGGGGCGCTGCCTGGGCCGAGACGGCCACGGGCGGCGGGGGCCAGGTGATCTCGCCGTCGCGTACGACGGTCACCGCCCGCTGGACCACGTCGTCGAAGTCGATGACCAGCCGGCCGTCCTTGCCGGGCGTCAGCAGCTTGATCAGGTTCACCAGGTTGGTGCCGAAGAGCTGCGAGGCCTGGGTGGGCAGCCGCGACGCGAGATCGGTGTAACCGATGATGGTGACGTCATTGTCCGTGACCACGGTGCGGCCGGCGACGGTTCCCGCGACGTTGCCGCCCTGGACGGCGGCCATGTCGACGATGACGCTGCCGGGCTTCATCGCCGCGACATCCTCCGCCGTGAGCAGGCGAGGGGCCGGGCGGCCCGGGATCAGCGCGGTCGTGATGACGATGTCCACGTCCTTGGCCTGCTCGTGGTACAGCTCGGCGGCGGCCCGGTCGTAGTCGGCGGAGGTCGCCTTGGCGTAGCCGTCGGTGCTCGCCTCCTGAGCGACGTTCACCGCGAGGTACTCGCCGCCCAACGACTTCACCTGGTCGGCCACTTCCGGCCGCGGATCGGTCGCCCGGACGATCGCGCCGAGACTGAAGGCGGCACCGATGGCGGCCAGTCCGGCCACACCGGCGCCGGCCACCAGCACCTTCGCCGGCGGGACCTTGCCCGCGGCCGTCACCTGGCCGGTGAAGAAGCGCCCGAACACGTGCGCCGCCTCGATCACGGCCCGGTAGCCGGCGATGTTGGCCATGGAACTGAGCACATCCATGGACTGCGCCCGCGAGATCCGCGGTACCGCGTCCAGGGCCAGCACGGTGATGGGCCGGTCCGCGAGCTCCGCGAGGAGGTCCGCACGCTGGGCCGGACTGATCAGCCCGATCAGCGTCGAACCGTCGGGCACGCGCGCGATCTCGCCCGTCGACGGGGAGTTGACCTTGAGTACGACGTCCGCCTGCCAGGCGTCGCCGATCCGTGCCCCCGCGCCGGCGTAGGCGTCGTCCGTGAAGCCCGACGCCGTACCGGCGTCCGACTCGACGACGACCTCGTAGCCCAGCCCCACCAACTGGCGCACGGTTGCGGGCGTCGCCGCGACACGGGTCTCCCCGGGAGTGGACTCGGCCACCACTCCGACGCGCTGGGGCGGGTGATGGGCCGATTCTTCTGCGGGCATGGTGATGTCTCCCTCAGGGGGCGCAGATATACAGGCACGATGCGTGAATCAGGGGGAGTCCACGCCCCTTGGACGCAGGAACTTACATGGTGGAGCCCGCTGTTCGGCACAGCGCGCAGCCGTGACTTGTTTCACGCGAGGTCTGTTGCCGAGAACACGGTGAGGTGCGGTGTTCCGGCGTTCCGGACATGTTCCCCGGCGCTTCGGCGCCTCAGGAACGGGCTGCGTGAGGGAGTACGGGAGCCACGGGCAGGCACAGTTCGAAGAGCGCGCCTCCGGCCGGCGCCTCGCCCGCCGTGAGCGTGCCACCGTGGCGGCGCGCCACGTCGCGGGCGATCGCCAGGCCGAGACCGGCGCCGCCGTCGTCGCGGGTCCGGGCGTCGTCCAGCCGTACGAACCGCTCGAAGATCCGCTCACGTTCGGCCGCCGGCACACCGCCGCCGTCGTCCGCGACGGTGAGGACGATCCGGTCGCCCCGCCTCTCCACACGCACGACGACCTCGTCCCGCGCGTGCCGCTGCGCGTTGTCCAGGAGGTTGCCGATCACGCGGACCAACTGCCCGCGTGATCCCGCCACTTGAAGGTGCCCAGTGGCGTGGAAGGACACCGGCGTGCGGTCGGCCGGACGGTGTTCCGCCTCCTCGCGGACCAGCTCGCCGAGGTCGACCAGCCCCTGACCCGGCCGCTCCCCGGCGTCGAGCCGGGCGAGCAGCAGCAGATCGGCCGCGAGGTGCTGCAAGCGCTCGGTGTCCTTGACCGCGCCGGGCACGTCCAGCAACTGCGGATACGCGGAGCCGACCTCGAGCTGGGTGCGCAGCGAGGCGATGGGGCTGCGCAGTTCGTGGGAGGCGTCGGCGACGAAGCGGCGCTGCCGGTCGACGGCGGCCTCCAGCGCGGTGAGCGTCTCATTGGTGGTACGGGCCAGACGGGCCACCTCGTCGTGCGAGGCGGGTTCCGGCACGCGCCGTGACAGGTCCTCGGAGGCGGTGATCGCCGCCATCTCGCGCCGGATGCCCTCCACCGGGGCCAGCGCGCGCCGTGTCACCAGCCAGGTCACGCCTCCGACGACGAGCAGGACCAGCGGAAGCCCCGCCAGCATCGCCGCCGCGGCGCTGCGGACGGCGCTCTCGCGTGCCGCGAGTGAGGCGCCCGCGTGGACCAGCACCGTCCGGCCGCCGAGATCCGTGGCCTTGATGGTGGCGAAGCGGTACGGGGCACGGTGGCCGTCGACCACCGCGCGCCCGGAGCCCTCCTGGACGGTGTCGCCGATCGTCCCGATGGCCGGGTCGTTCGCCTGGGGCGACGGGCTGCCGACGGTGCCGTGGTCATCCGTCCCGCGGTCGTCCTTGCCTCCGTCGCCCGTACCGTGGTCGTCCGAGCCGCGGCCTCCCGATGTGCTGTCGTCCGACGCGTCGTCGCCGCCCCGGTTCCTGTCCCGCCCGCGGCCATGGTCGTCGCCCGATCCGGTGACGAGCTGCGCGGCGGGAGCCGGGTCGGGCGTCGTGGTCGCGGACGGGGAAGGAGAGGAGGACGGGGAAGGGGAGGACGACGGGGAGGGTGTTGCGGGCGAGGCGGCGCCACGCGGCACGTGAACGGCTGTCACACCGGTGCCGCTGATGCTCTCCAGCCCGTCGCCGACGGCCAGCAGGCGGCCGTCCTCGTCCGTCACCTGTACGGGGATTCCGTCCCGCGCACCCTCCGGCAGCGTCAGCCGGGCGTCGCCCCCGCGCCAGGTGGCGACTCCGAGGGCGATCCTGCGGGCGGTGTCGTTGGCCTCGTTCTGCGCCTGCTCGGTGAGGTTCACGCGCAGGGACATCAGCACAGCGACCCCGGCGGCCACCAGCGCGACCGTCACCACGGCGGTGGCCCACAGGACCATCGTGGCCTTCACGGAACCGAGCAGCCGCCCCTTCACGAGGCCACCATCCGGTACCCGGCGCCGCGCACGGTCTGGATCGTGTCGGTGCCGAGTTTGCGGCGCAGCGTGCTGATGTACACCTCGACGATGTTCGGGTCGCCGTCATAGGCGAAGTCCCAGACGTGCTCGAGGATCTCGGGCTTGCCGACCACCTGTCCGGCCCGTGTCGCGAGCTGTTCCAGCACGGCGAACTCCTTCGCGGTGAGCGTCACTTCCGTATCGTCCCGGCACACCCGACGGGTCGATGTGTCGACGACGAGTCTTCCGACACGCAGGATCGGCGACGCTCCGGCCGAACCGCTGCGGCGCAGCAGCGCTTTGACCCGGGCCACCAGCACGACGTACGAGAACGGTTTCGTGAGGTAGTCGTCGGCGCCGGTGTCCAGACCCTCCGCCTCGTCGTACTCGCCGTCCTTGGCCGTGAGCATCAGGATCGGCATGTTGTGGCCCGCCGCGCGCAGGGCGGCGCAGACGCGGTAGCCGTTGAGGCCCGGCAGCATGATGTCCAGCACCACCAGGTCGTGGACGCCCTCGGCGGCCAGGTGCAGGCCCTCGTTCCCGTCGTGGACGACGTCCACGGCGAAGCCTTCGGCCCGCAGGCCCCTCGCCAACGAGAGCGCGAGCCGCTTCTCGTCCTCCACGATCAACAGGCGCATGTGCCGAGTCTCCCAAACAGAACCTGAAGGGATCTTCAGGTGGCTTCAGGTCCCCTTCAGCTTCCCCCAGGCACCTTGGCGTCACCGAACAGGCAGGACACAGATACGACACAGGCCGGGCAGGCTTCCGGCCGGAGAGGCCCGACATGAAGCGCAGCACCTCGATCGCCACCGTTCTCGTGACCGCCGTACTCATCGGCGGCGGTGGGTACTCGGCGCTCGCGACGGGAGGTACCGACCGGCACGGTGGCGGACCCGAGGACCGGCCGTCCGCCACGGCGTCGCCGGCACCCGTACCGTCGCCGGCGGCGACGCCCCTGACGGCGGCCCAGGCGGCCGCCGCCGCGCGGAAGGAGTACCCGGGTACCGTCACCGCGGTCGAACTCGACGGCGAGCACCCGGGCTCCTGGGAGGTGCACATCGTCGGCGCCGACCAGGTCCGCCGCGAAGTGCGCGTCGACGTGCGCACGGGCGCCGTCACCCTGGACCGGCACGGCGACGACGACCGCCGGGGTGACGACCACGTCGTGCGTTCAGGAACCGACGACCACGGCGCGCCCACCGCCGGAGACGACCGCGGTCGCGGAACCCGCGGACAGGACGACGCTCCGGGTGACGACCACGGCGTCCACGTCGGAGGTGACGACCACGGCGTCCACGTCGGGGGTGACGACCACCCGAGCGTGGGGGAGGACCACGGCGGGCACGATCACGCCGGTGACGACGACGGTGGGCGGGGCCGCGACCGGCACCGCGGCGGCCACGGCGGCGACGACCGCTGAGGGTTCCTCGACTGCCCCGGTGACGGGGCAGACGCGAGGACGACCCCTCCAGATTGGGGATGGGCGGGTGCCCAAGACAAGGCTGCCGGGGCGCGGCCGAGTTGGACAGGCTGGCATCCGCTCATCGCTGCCGACCGCCCGGCGCAGCCCGGTCCGGGTACGGCCAAGGAGGGGAAGTCGTCATGACCAAGTTCGCGCGGGGCGGGAGAAGGCGGAAGGTCACCGCCGCCGGCCTCGTCATCTCCGGCATGGTGATCAGCGCGTCGGTCGCGCCCGTCACCGCCCATGCCGCCGTTCCGGCCTTCCCGGACAACATCACCATCTTCCCGGACCGGGACTTCGTCTCGATCGACGGCTTCTCCGAGCACGCGGGGGAACAGGTCACGATCGAGGTGCAGCGCCCGCACGTCGGGCTCATCGGTTCGGCGACCGGCACGATGGCGTCGGCGTCCTCGATCTCGGCGGGCAACCCGGCCATCGAGGTGAACCACCCCGGCGGCCTGTGCTGGGGCGCCGGCGGCGGCCTTCAGGTGACGCCCGACATCCGCACCGGTGACGTCGTGTCGGTCAAGTTCGGCGGTGCGGTGGCCGCCGACGCCACGGCCCTCGACGTCGGCGTCACCGGCGGGGCCTTGACCACGCCGACCACCCTGGTGATCCAGGGGCGGCTCGGATCCGCGGTCGACCCCACGTTCCTGGAGCAGCGGATCATCGAACCGGCCCTGCGGGACACCGAGGTGGCACGGCGCGACGTACGGGCCGTTCCGGGTGCCGTGGCCAACGCCCCGAAGGGCGGCTACTCCTCCGGCATGGAGGTGGCCGACGGCACCTTCACCGCCACGTACAAGTTCCTGAACGCGGACACGGCGGCCGTCGCGGCCGACGGTCTGTACACCGTGACGAGCTGGCAGGACCAGGATCCCGACGGCAACACCCAGGGCGTGACGATCGCGGAGTTCGGCGAGGTGGGCGGCCCCGGGATGGGTGGTTGCCCGGCCGGGGCGGTTCAGCAGGGGCCCCTCTCGCCCACGGGTGTCGTGGTCCACGACGACGGCGACACGACGTCGGTGAGCTGGACTCCGTCCCCGTCGGCTCCCGGCGCGGCACCGATCCTCGGATACACCGTGCGGGCCGTCGACCGGCTCAGCAAGAAGGGTGTGCAGGGCGAGGTGGGTGTCCGTGTCAACGACCCGGACGCGACCTCGGTGACCCTGCCGGGTTCGGTGGAGGGCAAGCGCGTCGAGGTGAGGTCGTTCGGTGAGGCGGGTGAGTCCTGGCCGCCCGCGCTGCCGGGCGGCACCCCCTCGGCCGACTCCACTCCGCCGACCGTCTCGGCCAAGCCCGCCGGCGGGTTCTACACCGCCGACGCCACGGTCACCCTCACCGCCAACGAGCCGGGCTCGGAGATCTACTACACGCTCGACGGTTCCGACCCGCTGGAGGCGGGCACCACCGGACCCGCGGCGACCCTTTACACCGGGCCGTTCGACCTGAAGGCGTCCGACGGGTCCAGGACCCTGCGGTTCGTGGCCTTCGACCCGGCGGGCAACGCCTCGCAGGCGCGGATGGAGAAGTACACGTTCGGGTCGGCCACGGCGCCGGGCGCCCCGCGGTCGGTGACCGCGCAGGCCGCCAACGCGAGTGCCACCGTCCGCTGGACGGCGCCCGAGGACCCGGGCACCTCGCCGATCACGGGCTACGAGATCACCGCGACGCCCGCCTCCGGCACGGCCGTCACGACCACGGCCGGGGCCAGCGCGTCCAGTGTGGTGCTGACCGGGCTGAAGAACGACACGAAGTACGCCGTCACGGTCGTCGCCGTGAACGCGGTCGGCAAGGGCGCCTCGTCGACGCCGGCCGAGGTCACCCCGAAGGTGCCCGCGGTCGACAAGCTCGCGATCACGCTCGCCAAGTGGAAGTCCGGAGACCTGCGGCTCGAAGGCACCGGGTCCGTTCCCGGGGCGTCGCTGACGCTGCGCTCCGGTTCGCCGACCGGTCCCGTCTTCGCCACCGACGTGATCGTGCAGCCGGCCGCGGCGGGTGCGGCCAACGGCACGTGGAGCCTGCGCCTGCGGTCGGGCAGCGCGGCGACCACGAACCCGTCCCCGGTCTACATCACGTCCGACAAGGGCGGAACCCTGGGACCGGTGACCGTGCCGAACGGCTAGGCCGTGCCCGCTCCACGACCGGTCCGGTCCGGTCCGGTCCGAGCGGCCGGCGCCCCGGCGGGAAGCGTTCATCGTGCCGCGCACGCCGAACGC
>NZ_JBHYXD010000174.1:0-8516 GCF_042751995.1 Streptomyces sp. NPDC059371
CCCCGCGCTCTGACCCCGCGCCACCCCAAAGCCCACAGCTCGCGCGTCAGGGGGGGTGTGAAGTTTTTATACCGCACCCCGCCGGGGGGCGAAACCGCGGGCCCCATGCCCGTTTCTTACGCCCGCGGCCGCTTCTCTTACGCCCCCGGCCGCTTCTCTTACGTGGTTCTGCCAGCCTTCACGGGCCAGCCACCTGCCGTTTCCTGTGACCTGCGTCACAAAATGAGGCGTTCCGGGCAACCAGTCCGTACTTCCAGTCGTCTCCTAGGTAGCGATTGAGGTGATAAGAGGGAAATGTGCTTGCGGCATTTCCTGAAACAAGGGGGAAACGTGACGCAACCTGACGTGACCATCGTCATCGGGGCGTACGAGGCAATGCCATATCTGATCAAGTGCCTGGAATCCGTGGAGGAGCAGACGCTCGGCCCGGAACGGATCGAGATCGTCGCCGTCGACGACGGGTCCACGGACGGCACGGGGGAGTATCTGGAACAGTTCGCCGAGCGGACGGCCATGTCCGTCACGGTGATCCGGCAGGCCAACTCGGGCGGCCCCAGCGGCCCGCGCAACGTCGGCCTCGGCAAGGCGCGGGGGCGCTACGTCTTCTTCCTCGACGCCGACGACTACTTCGGCCCCGAGGCCCTGGAACGCATGGTCGCCATGGCCGACGAACAGGGCACGGACGTCGTGCTCGGCAAGGTCGTCGGGGTCAACAGGACCGCTCCGAAGTCGATGTGGGGCAAGACCCTGCCCCGTACCGACGTCTTCTCCTCGAACGTCAAGTTCACGCTCAGCGCGCAGAAGCTCTTCCGCCGTGACCTGCTCACCCGGCACGGAATGGTCTTCGACGAGTCGCTGAAGACCGGCGAGGACGCGCTGTTCACGATGGAGGCCTACCTCCGCGCCGACGGCGTCTCCGTGATCGCCGACTACGACTGCTACCACCTGGTCGGCCGCGACGACGGCAAGCACGTGACCAAGAGCGGCGGCTACAGCCTGCGCTTCGACTCGGCCCGCGCCCTGATGAACCTCATCGCGGAGTACGTGCCCGCCGGACCGCGCCGCGACAATCTGATGATCCGGCCGTTCCTGATCACTCTGCTCCCGCAGTTCGGTCCGGGCTTACTGAAGCAGAGCGAGAAGGTGCGCGGCCACAAACTCGAACTGGCCAAGCCGCTGATGGACGCCTACTGGCACGAGGGCGTCGCCCGACGGCTCAAGGTCCACGAGCGGCTGCGGCTGCACCTGGTGGCCCGCGGCCGGGGCGATCTCCTCCTGGACGTGGTGGAGTTCGTCAAATCCAAGAAAGCCCCGGGGATAGTGCTGGAGTCACGCGGCCGCAAGGTCTACCTCGCCTACCCGCACTTCCGCGACGCCGCCGCGGGCATCCCGGACAGTTGCTACGTCCCGACCACCCGCGAGACGGTCACCATCGAGGGCTTCAAGCCCCGTCCCGCACCCTTCCGGCGCCTGCGCCGAATGGCCCGGCGGATCCTCGGCCCCCGGCGCTGACAGCGCGCCCCGAGGCTCCTGGCGGCGTCCGTCAGGAAACCGCCGCCAGGAGGTACCCGCCCCCGTGCCGACCGCCCGGCCGCGCTACTGGCGGCCCGCCTGCAGCGCCTTGCGCAGAGGCCGGCCCACCGCACGCCTCGCCAGCCGGTAGACCGAGCCTCCGGGCGTTCCCGCCGGCCCGGGGGTGAGCCTCACCGCCCTGGACTTGCCGGTCAGCTCCCGCTTCAACCGGACGTTCTCCGTGGACAGTTCGGTGATCCGGCTCTGGAGGAAGCCGAAGCGCGTGGTGAGCGAGGCGATGTCGGCGTCGTTCCAGGGCCGGACTCCGGGCGGGAAGGCCAGGGAGCGGATGCGCTCCTCGTGGGCCGCGCCGCCGTCGCCGTGCGTGAAGGTGTTCTCCAGGCCGTTGCGGGTGAGGAACCCGGTGAAACGCTCGAAGCGCTCCTGGTGTCCGCGCGTCAGCGGGCCGAAATCGGCCTCCGCGTACAGCTCGGCCGGATCGAGGTCCGCGGCCGGTTTGGTGATCGGCCGGTGCGGGATCTCGAAGTAGCGGCACAGCTCCAGCGTGCGGGAGTCGCCGCACAGCACCGTCGCGGGTGTGCCGGCGAGCAGCGCGGCGATGTTCCCGTGGATGCGGGAGCCGAACGAGAAGTCGAAGTCACGCAGATCGTCGATCCAGGTGACGGGATCGATGTAGACGCGGACCTTGTCCTCGCGGAACATCGGGTGGTCCGGATGCGTGGGCATCGCGGTCACGGCGCCGTTCGGGTCCGACAGGTCGCGCCAGTGCAACTGCCGCGCGTCGCTGAGGTTCTGGCCGATGAACCGCAGATGCGGATAACGGGCGTGGGCGTTGCGGACGATCGGGTCGAGGCCCTGCGTCCGCATCGCGCTGTGCGAACCGTTGACCGCGATCCGGGACTCGGGCCCGAGGGTGCCGGCGCGCTTGCGCACGTCGAGCCGCTCGCCGTACATGAACAGGGAGGGGCAGCCGATGACCTCCACGTCCTTGTAGCCCATGTCCCGCAGATACTTCTCGGTGAACTCGCCGCGCACCCCGATGGACGCGCTGCGCTCGAGCACCGCGGAGACGAACTCCCGCACGGCGGGCTCGATCGGCTTGAGCCGCGCCGGGTTGTAACTCAGCCCGGTCTGCGCGCCGATGCCCGGGACGATCACCGGGATCTTCAGCTTGCCGATGAGCCGCGTCAGTCGTCTGAGCTGCGGCTCGAACGAGGGCCGGAACGCGTTGGCCAGCGGGACGACGAACGCGTCGAACTCGTCGTTGATGCGGCCCGCGGCGGCCACGTCGGTGCGGATGCCGTTGGACACGACCTCGGTGCGCGGAGTCTCGAGGATCTTGTGCGTGGCGTCGCTGAAGATCAGGTTGCCCGAGTTGGTGGCGAAGACGTCCTGATGGAGAGCCTCTTCCACGGGGACCACGTCGTAGGGGCTCTTGCCCGATCTCAGGAGTATGCGCGTCACGGGGGGAACGTTAGGTGGCACAGTCTTCAACTTGACTTTGCAGTGCCTTTAATTCCCATGAGGAACCCGTACGACCTTTTCCGCATACGCGGCTCGTGATCACGCAACTACGCGGCGCCGTCCGTCTGCTGGACCGGCGGGCCGCAGGGCTTCCTCTTCGCGTAGATTGCGGGGCGGGGCACCGGGACCGACGCGAGGGGACACACCGCAGGTGGCAGCGGCAAGGCAGACCGAGACGCACGCCGACAGGGACGCTGTGGCGCAGGCCCACAGAATCATCGTCAAGGTGGGCTCCTCCTCGCTCACCACCGCCTCCGGCGGCCTCGACGCGGACCGGGTCGACGCCCTCGTGGACGTCCTCGCCAAGGCGCGTGACGGAGGCGAGAAGGAGATCGTCCTCGTCTCCTCCGGTGCCATCGCCGCGGGCCTCGCGCCGCTCGGACTGCGCCGCCGCCCCAAGGACCTCGCCCGCCAGCAGGCGGCCGCCAGTGTCGGCCAGGGCCTCCTGATGGCCCGCTACACCGCCTCCTTCGCCCGCTACGGCATCCGCGTCGGGCAGGTGCTCCTCACCTCCGACGACACCAGCAGGCGCGCCCACCACCGCAACGCCTCGCGCACCCTGGACAAGCTCCTCGCGATGGGCGCCCTCCCGGTCGTCAACGAGAACGACACGGTGGCCACGGACGAGATCCGCTTCGGTGACAACGACCGCCTCGCCGCCCTCGTCGCCCACCTCGTACGCGCCGACCTCCTGGTCCTGCTCTCCGACGTGGACGGGGTCTACGACGGCGACCCCGGCAAGCCCGGCACCTCGCGGATCGCCCAGGTGCGCGAGCCCGCCGACCTCGCCGGCATCGAGATCGGCAGCACGGGCAAGGCGGGCGTCGGCACCGGCGGCATGGTCACCAAGGTCGAGGCCGCCAGGATCGCCGCCGCGGCCGGCATCCCGGTGGTCCTCACCAGCGCCGTCCACGCCGCCGACGCCTTCGCTGGCCGGGACACCGGCACCTTCTTCCACGCCACCGGCAAGCGGTCGGCCGACCGGCTGCTGTGGCTCCAGCACGCCTCCACACCGCAGGGCGCGCTCACCCTGGACGACGGCGCCGTGCGCGCGGTCGTCGAGCGGCGCACCTCGCTGCTGCCCGCGGGCATCGCGGGCGTCGAGGGCGAGTTCATCGCGGGCGACCCGGTCGAGCTGCGCGACGGTACGGGCCGGGCCGTCGCGCGGGGGCTGGTGAACTTCGACGCCAAGGAGATCCCCCAGCTCATCGGCCGCTCCACCCGGGAGCTGGCGCGCGAACTGGGCCCCGCGTACGAGCGCGAGGTCGTGCACCGCGACGACCTCGTCCTGCTTAACCCGTAGCCCGCCGAACCCGTGGAACGTGCGTCTTGCCGGGCGCGCTCGTGAGACGCGCGTCCCGGCCGGTGGATGTCACGGCGGCCCCATCCGCCCGGCACCCGAACCGGCGTCCCAGGCGCATCGCCGAATCGGCTGTCCACTACATCCGTAAATGGCCGAATCCCCCGCCCCCACCGGTGGACGTTCCGTAAAACCGCCACACGGCGGCTTCTCACCTGCTCAACTTTGTGGCAGGGAGAGTCCGGGATTCGGTACGACGATCGGGTAAAGGAGGCCGTCGTGAGACGAGTGCGCCCTGGGGTGGCGGCGTCCCGCGGTGGTACCGCCTCCCGCGCGGTGGGCGAGGAACGAGCCCTGACCAGTGTCGCCGCCGGCGACACCTACGGCGGCGGGCAGCCCGCCGACCAGCCCCGGCTCTGGCACGTCACGCTGAGCGTGTCGGGTGGCGAGGCCCCGCTGACCGAGGTGCGACGCGGACTGGAACAGCTCGCCCACGACCACCCCTTCCTGCTGACCAGCCGCTACGCCAACGACCACGCGGAGATCCGCTACTGGGAGGAGGCCCGCGACCTGCACGACGCGGCGGCCGTCGCGCTGCGCCTGTGGGGCGAGCACCGCCAGACCGCCAAACTCCCGCCCTGGGAGATCGTCGGCCTGGAGGTCATCGACCGCGAGACCTACCACCAGCGGATCGCCGAGGGGTACGGACCGCTGCCCGCGACACCTGTCGGGGTTCATCCCTTTTGAGCCTGTCTCGCCGAATGGGACAACCGCCGGACCGGCCCACCGGGCGCACTACCCTTCCCCCATGACCACGCTCTCGCCGTACGACTCCATGTCCCCGGTGGCCCAGGCCGCCTATCGCGCGAAGTCCGCCGCCGCCGACCTGGCGCCTCTGCCGCGGGCCGAGAAGGACGACGCGCTGCTCGCGATCGCGGACGCGCTGGAAGTCCGTACGAGCGAAATCGTCGCCGCCAACGCCAAGGACATCGCCAAGGCCCGCGAGGCCGGGACCAGCGAGAGCATCGTCGACCGGCTCACGCTCACCCCCGAGCGCGTACGCGCGATCGCCTCCGACGTCCGCGACGTCGTGGCGCTGCCCGACCCGGTCGGCGAGGTCGTCCGCGGCTCGACGCTCCCGAACGGCATCGACCTGCGCCAGGTCCGCGTCCCCCTCGGCGTCGTCGGCATCATCTACGAGGCCCGCCCGAACGTGACCGTCGACGCGGCCGCCCTCTGCCTGAAGTCCGGCAACGCGGTCCTGCTGCGCGGCTCGTCCTCCGCCTACGAGTCGAACACGGCCCTCGTCCGGGTCCTTCGCGACGCCGTGGGCGGCGCCGGACTGCCCGCCGACGCGATCCAGCTCGTCCCCGGAGAGGGCCGCGAGTCGGTCCGTGAGCTGATGCGCGCCCGCGGCCTGGTCGACGTCCTCATCCCGCGCGGCGGCGCCTCCCTGATCCGTACGGTCGTCCAGGAGTCCACCGTCCCGGTCATCGAGACCGGCACCGGCAACTGCCATGTGTACGTCGACGCGAACGCCGACCTCGACATGGCGATCGACATCCTGATCAACTCCAAGGCCCAGCGGCCCAGCGTCTGCAACGCCGCCGAGACCCTCCTGGTCCACCAGGACATCGCCGCCGACTTCCTGCCGCGCGCCCTGGACGCCCTCGCGGACGCCGGGGTCACCGTGCACGCCGACGAGCGGGTCCTGGCCTTCGCCAAGGACTCGAAGGCCACCGTCGTGGAGGCCACGGCGGAGGACTGGGACACCGAGTACCTCTCCTACGACATCGCGGCGGCCGTCGTCGACTCGCTCGACAAGGCCGTGGCGCACATCCGGCTGTGGAGTTCCGGCCACACCGAGGCCATCGTCACCACCTCGCAGCAGGCCGCCCGCCGCTTCACCCAGCTCGTCGACTCCACGACCGTCGCCGTGAACGCCTCGACCCGCTTCACCGACGGCGGCCAGTTCGGATTCGGCGCCGAGATCGGCATCTCCACGCAGAAGCTCCACGCGCGCGGTCCGATGGGACTGCCGGAGCTGACGAGCACCAAGTACATCGTCACGGGCGACGGCCACATCCGCCGCTGAGACACCGGCGGGCGCCGCGGGCCCTACCCCGGCGCCCCAGGAGCCGGAGGCGGCCCCGCGCGGTCGTACGGGCCCGTCCCGGCCCGGCGAGCGCCGGGGCGCGCGGGGTGAGCCGGTGCCGGGCGCCGGGGCGCGCGGCGGACGGTTCACGGCCCGCGGTCCACTGAGGCGCCGCCCCTCCTGCGGACGAATTTCCGTACCGTCTGCCCAAATTGACCCCTCAGGTCTACTCTGGATCCGTGCCGGAGGACGTGGGGGGCACGCCGTTCCCTGACGGCTGGGAGCCCGACGACGACCACGACCGCGGGGGCGCGGACGAAGAGTTCGCCTCCGTGGTCTTCGACGAGGACTTCGTAAGGGCGGCGGCGTTCCACGAGCCGACCGCCGTGGAGCGGCTGCTCGCGGCGGCCCAGGCCCGCGCGGAGGCCTCCGAGGCCGAGGCGCGCCGGGCGCACGCCCGCGGCGCCCGAGGCGACGACGAGCGCTACGACGACGGCTTCGGCCCCGACGACCACGGCGACTTCGCGCACGATCCCGACCTGGACGACCCGGACGACTCCGAGGTCCTGGAGGGCCGTCACGGCTTCCCGGGACCGTACGGCCGGCCCTACGGCAAGCAGACCCGCTGGCACCGCCCCGTGGCCTGGCTCCTCGCCCTGGTCATGGGCATCGGCATGGTCGCCCTCGCCTTCACGGCCGTCTACCGAGGCGCTTCCTCATCCGGCAGCCGGGACCAGATGCCCTCACCCGCCTCCTCCGGCCTCGAACAGGGCCGGGAGAAGGTCACAGGACCGGGCCCCTCCGCCTCCTTCGGCCCGCCCCGGCCGACGGTGTCCGCGGTGCCGCGGACACCCTGACGCCGGTTCCGTCGCCGGAGCGCCGACGTCCGTCGCACAGCGTGACCGTCATGGTGGGAACCTGTCAGAACTTGTCGCGCACCACAGCGTTTACCGGAGCCCCGCAAGACCTACTCTGAAGGTATGGGCGGGCCTGGAGACCCACCTGAGGGGACACCCGAGGGTGCTCCCGCCGGTGGCGAGGACGAGTACCGATCCGTCGTCTTCGACGAGTCGTTCGTCCGCGCTGCCCGCCTCCAGGAGTTCTCCGCCCAGGAACGCATGGCCGACCACAGCCCGGCCGTACGCCGGCGTCCGCCCCTGCAGCGCGGACTGTCCCGGCAGGCACTGATCCTCGTCCTGCTGATAGCCATGGCCTTCGGCACCGCGATCTACATGGGCGTACGCCACCCGTACCCGACGACCCCCGCCACCCGGTCGGCCGAACCGCTGCGCATGACGGTGATCCCGCTCGCCCCGCAGGCCGCCGTCCCCGGCTCGGCCAGTACCGACGCGCTGTACACCGGCAGCCCCGCCGCCCAGTTCCGCACCGGAGCCGACGGCATCACCATGCCCGCCGTCCGGCGCACCGCGCACTTCTCCGACAGCCAGGTCGTCACCGCCCTGACCACCGCCAAGGACTACCTCGTCGAGTCGTCCCTCGACCCGAGCGTCCTGACCGGAGGCGCCACCCGGCCCGTACGGATCCTGCTCGACCCGCGGCAGCTCGACCAGTTCGACCGGAGCTTCGAGCACCCGGCCGCCGACGGACGGCACGCCCCGACCGGCTGGCTGATCCGCTTCGACGCGACCCGGACGCAGCTCGCCGACAAGGGGATCCGGGTGCAGGGCACCCTCCAGGCGGCGGAGACCGACGCGAACACCCTGGAGGTCGTCGCCGACCACACCTTCGTCTACGCGCTGAAGCCGGCCGGCGCGAGTGCCCAGGCCAAGGCCTCCCTGTTCACCGTCCGGCGCGAACTGACCTTCCGCTTCGACCGCGACGACCTGCGGATGCACCAGGCCGAACTGACGGTGTCCTACGTCCAGGCCGGCCCGCTGTCCTGCTCCGACGACTCGGTGGGCCGGCTGCGGCCGCTGCTCGCGGGGGAGACGGCCAAGGCGGGCGGCCCGGCCGGTACCGACCCGTACGCCACCGGCAGTGCCACCGCCGTCTGCGGTTCGCTGGCCAGGAGCGCGCAGCCGAAGCTGTAGCCGGACCGCCGGG
>NZ_JBHYXD010000175.1:0-8502 GCF_042751995.1 Streptomyces sp. NPDC059371
TGGGGCTAGTGGGGGGCGGGGGCCAACCCCCCGGGCGGGGGGGGGCCGGTGCCGCGAGCGGCTGCGGTCGCCGCACGGGCTCCGGGGCGGCCCGGCGCGGAGCGGGATCCGGCTCGCGGAAGGCGGTGGCCACGGGCTTCTCGCCGCTCTCCACGGCCCGGACCGCCGCGAGCAGGTCCGCGGCCGTGCCGCTGAGCCTGCCGCCTGCCTCGATCGGCGCCTGCTTCTCCGCCTTGCGCCGCTCGATCCGCTCCCGCTCCACACGCTGGGCCGCCAGTTCGGCGGCCGCCTCGGACACCTGCGCGGCCCCTTCGGCGGACCCGGCGCCCTCGGCGCCCGTGCCCCCCTCGGCACCCGTGCCCCCGTCGGTGTGTTCGCCCTCGCCGCCGGAGACGTCCCCGTCCCCGGAGCGCGCGTCCGCCCGTCCCACGTCCTCGCCCGTCGGCTCAGAGGCGCCGGCGGCGGTGTCCGCGCCCGGCGTCTCCGGCTCCGCGTCCTGAGTGGTCTCGGGCTCCGTGCTCACAGCGTGCTCCAGTCGTGATCGGGATAGTGGTGCACCGGGGCCGACACGTCGTCGAGCGCCCGGCAGATCTCGTCAGGAAGACTAAGCTCCTCCACTGACAACGCGGCCGCGAGCTGCTGCGCGTTGCGCGCGCCGACGACGGGCGCGACGACCCCGGGCCGGTCGCGGACCCAGGCGAGCGCCACCTGGAGCGGGGTCACGGCGAGACCGTCCGCCGCGATCGACACCGCCTCCACGACACCGCTCGCCGTCTCGTCGAGATAGGGCGCCACGAAGGGCGCGAGGTGTTCCGAACCGCCCCGGGAGTCGGCCGGCGTCCCGGCCCGGTACTTGCCGGTGAGCACACCGCGCCCGAGCGGCGAGGAGGGCAGCAGGCCGACGCCGAGGTCGAGGGCGGCGGGCAGCACCTCCCGTTCGATGCCGCGCTGCAGCAGGGAGTACTCCATCTGCGTACTGGCCAGCCGGGTGCGTATGCCGGGTGCCGAGAGCTGCCAGGTGGCGGCTTTGGCGAGCTGCCAGCCGCAGAAGTTGGACACGCCCGCGTAGCGCGCGCGACCGCTGCTGACGGCCAGATCGAGGGCCTGGAGGGTCTCGTCGAGCGGCGTGTCGGGGTCGTACGCGTGCACGTGCCACACGTCCACGTAGTCGGTGCCCAGGCGGGCGAGCGAGGCGTCCAGGGCCGACAGCAGATGACTGCGCGAGCCGTCGAAGCGGCGGTCCGGCTCGCGCACGCTCCCCGCCTTCGTCGAGATGACCAGGTCCCGGCGCGGAACGAGCCCTTCCATGAGCTGCCCGAGGAGGTACTCGGCCTCCCCGTCGCCGTACACGTCCGCCGTGTCGACGAGGTTCCCGCCCGCTTCCCAGAACGTCTTCAAGAGGTTCGCGGCGTCATGCTCGTCGGTGTCCCGCCCCCATGTGAGGGTGCCGAGTCCGATCCGGGAAACACGCAGGCCGGTACGGCCGAGATGCCTCTGCTCCATGGACGCCGAGATTACTGTCCGGCACCGGCGGTGTGGGGGCCTGTGGACAACGGAAATCCAGCGGAAGGCCGCTCCCCGTCAGGGGCGCCCGCACGCTAGGGTCTCGGGCACAAGGGACGTTACTGATCGGTAAGGGGATCGGCCATGCAGCTCGGCATCAATCTCGGCTACTGGGGCGCCGGAATGGACGCGGACAACCTCGCCGTCGCCCGCGAGGCCGACCGGCTCGGATACGCCGTCTGCTGGGCCGCCGAGGCGTACGGCTCCGACGCGGCCACCGTGCTGAGCTGGGTCGCCGCCCAGACCGAGCGCATCGACGTCGGTTCGGCCATCTTCCAGATCCCGGCGCGCCAGCCCGCGATGACCGCGATGACCGCGGCGACGCTGGACTCGCTGTCGGGCGGCCGCTTCCGCCTCGGCCTCGGCGTCTCCGGCCCGCAGGTCTCCGAGGGCTGGTACGGCGTCAAGTTCGACAAGCCGCTGGCCCGCACCCGCGAGTACGTGGAGATCGTGCGCAGGGCCATGACACGCGAGCGGCTGTCGTACGAGGGTGAGCACTGGACCCTGCCGCTGCCCGGCGGTCCGGGCAAGCCGCTCAAGCTGACCGTGCACCCGGAGCGCGAGCACATCCCGCTGTACATCGCCGCGATCGGCCCGAAGAACCTTGAGCAGACCGGCGAGATCGCGGACGGCGCGCTGCTCATCTTCCCCTCGGCCGAGCACATCGAGGACACCGCGCTCACCCACCTGCGCGCGGGACGCGAGAAGGCCGGGAAGACGATGGAGGGATTCGACGTCTGCCCGACCCTGCCGCTCGCCGTCGGCGCCGACAAGGACGTCCCCGCGCTCGCCGACATGTTCCGCCCGTACACCGCCCTGTACGTCGGCGGCATGGGAAGCCGCAAGCAGAACTTCTACAACCAGCTCGCGCAGCGCATGGGCTACGAGAAGGAAGCCGCCGAGATCCAGGACAAGTACCTGTCCGGCGACAAGGAGGGCGCCGCGGCCGCCGTCCCCCACACGCTGATCGACCAGACGACCCTGCTCGGCTCGGTCGACCGCATCGCCGACCGGATGCGGGAGTACGCCGCCGTCGGTGTCAACACGCTCACGCTGGCCCCCGCGGGCTTCACGCTGGAGGACCGGATCGCCTCGCTGCGGGCCGGCACCGACGCTCTGGAGCGGGCCGGAGTCGCGTAACCCCGGCGGGCCGGACTCGCGTAACCCCGGCGGAATCGCCGCCGGGAGGTTTCTGCGGCCGTGGTGGGGGCTCGGGGGTCTTCCCCGCCACGGCCGTCACGGGGAACAACGCGCCGACGGCCCCTTGGTTACGCGTCCGGGCCCGCCGCGCCGTCCATCATTCGGCGGATTTGTCGGACACATCGGTTGCCGGGTCCCAGACAACCCATTTGACTCGTTTTCTGCACAACTCTGCAGAGAGGGTGTCAATCATGCTGTCCGCCAAGAGCCTGTTCCAGGAAATCCTCGGCAACGACGAGTCGTACCGCCTCTTCTGTTCCATCGCCGCGAGCGGGGAGTCGCAGGGCGGCTGGGAGAACGCCCGGATCGCCGCACTCGTCCCGGAGAGCGAGCGCGCCCTCGCCCCCAAGATCGCCCGGCACGGCGCCGACGAGGACAAGCACGGACGGATCTTCAACGCCCTCATGAGGAAGCGCGGCCTCGAACCCGTCGAGGTGCCGCCCGACACCGACTACACGATGCTCCTGGAACGGCACGGCATCGGCCTCGCGCACGACAAGCTCAAGGGCGACCAGCCCCTCACCGTGCGGGACATCGTCACCTATCTGGCCCACAGCAGGGTCACCGAGCAGCGCGCCTCCGAGCAGATGGACCTGCTGCGCATGCACTTCGCCGACCACCCCGACATCGGCCGCGCGGTGCGGATGATCGCGGCCGACGAGGACAACCACCTCGCCTACTGCCACGAGGAACTGCTGCGCTTCGCCCACGCCGGCCACGGCCGCGCCATCCAGCAGGCGCTGCGTGAGTGCGCGCTCGCCGAGATCCGTGTCTACCGGGACGTCAGCCTCGCCGTGATGGCCCACATGGGCCGCCTCCTCGGCTGGTCCCGGGCCAAGGCGGCACTCCTCGCCGCGGGCATCCACGCCGTGTACGCCTACGAGCGCGCCGCGGGCTGGCGCCGGATGGTCACCCTGAAGATGCCCGAGCTTCGCGGCGCCCTGAACGGTCCCGGCGCCACGGCACCGGAATTCGCCTGAACCGCGCGCGGACCTACAGCCAGCCCCGCCGCTTGAAGAGCCGGAACAGCCCGAACTCCAGGACGACCATGCCCCCGATCACCGCCGGATACGACCACAGCCAGTGCAGCTCGGGCATGTGATCGAAGTTCATGCCGTAGATCCCCGCGATCATCGTGGGGACCGCGGCCATGGCCGCCCACGCCGAGATCTTCCGCATGTCGTCGTTCTGCCGCACGCTCATCTGCGCCAGATGCGCCGACAGGATGTCGGACACGAGCCGGTCCAGACTCTCCACGGACTCGTTGACCCGCAGCAGGTGGTCGTTGACGTCACGGAAGAAGGGCTGCGCCTCGCCGTCGACGAACGGCACGTCCGCCGTCTTCAGGCCCGAGCCCGCGAGCCGTGCCAGCGGCATCGCCAGCGGCACCGTCGCCCTGCGGAACTCCTGGACCTGCCGCTTGAACGCGTAGATCCGCGAGGCGGTGTGCCGCGAGCCGCCGAGATGGGGCGAGAAGACCTCCGCCTCCAGCTCCTCCAGGTCGGTGCCGAGCTCGATCGCCACGTCCAGGTAGTGGTCCACCGTGGCGTCCGCGATCGAGTGGAGCACCGCCGTCGGCCCGTGCCGCAGCTTCTCCGGATCCGACTCCAACCGCTGCCGGACCGACTTGAGCGGCGACTCCTCACCGTGCCGCACGGTCACCACGAACGAGTCGCCCACGAAGACCATGACCTCGCCCGAGGTGACCGTGTCGCTCCGCGGCTCGTACGACACCGGTTTGAGGACCACGAACAGCGAATCCTCGTACACCTCCAGCTTGGGGCGCTGATGGGCCTTGAGGGCGTCCTCGACAGCCAGCGGGTGGAGCCCGAACTCCTCCGTGACCAGGTCGAACTCGTCCTCCGTCGGCTCGTACAGGCCGATCCAGACGAACGCGTGGCCCCCGGCACGGCAGTGCGCCAGGGCTTCGGAGAGGTCGTCGGCGCCCTCGGTCCGGCGGCCGTCACGATAGATGGCGCAGTCGACGATCACGGTGCGCATTCTCCCTTCGCCTTGGCCCCGTCGCACGACGGGGGCCGCTTTCCACAGGGCCCGCCGCCTTCCCGGGCCGTCCGTTTACGCTGGGCCGCATGCCCACCCTGATCCTCGTCCGGCACGGACGCTCCACCGCCAACACCGCGGGACTGCTCGCCGGCTGGACGCCCGGCGTCGCGCTCGACGAGCGCGGTACGCAGCAGGCTTCGGCCCTGCCCGGCCGGCTGGCCGGGCTGCCGATCGCCGAGGTCGTCACCAGCCCCCTCCAGCGCTGCCAGGAGACCGTACAGCCCCTGCTCGAGGCCCGCCCCGAGGTCCCCGTGCACACCGAGGAACGCATCGGGGAGGCCCACTACGGCGACTGGTCCGGCCGCAAGCTCGCCGAGCTCAAGGACGAGCCGCTGATGGACGTCGTCCAGGCACATCCCTCCGCGGCCGCGTTCCCGGGCGGCGAGTCGATGCGGGCCATGCAGACCCGCGCCGCCGAAGCGGTACGCGAGTGGAACGCGCGCGTGGAGCGCGACCACGGCGGTGACGCGGTCTATCTCATGTGTTCGCACGGCGACATCATCAAGTCGCTCGTCGCCGACGCACTCGGACTTCATCTCGACCTCTTTCAGCGGATCTCTGTGGAACCGTGTTCCATCACCGCGATCCGTTACACCCGGCTGAGGCCCTTTCTCGTGCGTCTCGGGGACACCGGCGATCTCGCCTCCCTGGCCCCGCGCGAGGAAACCCCGGAGGGCGACGCACCGGTCGGAGGCGGTGCGGGCGCACCGTGATCGTCGGCCGCAGTAGGGTGAAGCGGTCGAACCAGCACAGTAGTTGTCAACCCGTTCTCAGCCGACGCGGGCCGAAGGTCAGCCGGCTCCCCTGCCGATTCAATGGAGACAGGACGTGTCCCGTCAGGTGTTCCTCTACGACCCCCCGGACCGCTTCGTGGCCGGTACGGTCGGGTTGCCCGGACGCCGTACCTTCTTCCTGCAGGCATCCTCCGGCCCCCGGGTGACGAGTGTGGCCCTGGAGAAGACCCAGGTCGCCGCGCTCGCCGAGCGCATGGACGAACTCCTCGACGAGGTCGTCCGGCGTACCGGAGGCAGTGCCCCGGTCCCCGCCATGGCCTCCACCGAGGTCTCCGACACCGCCCCCCTCGACGCCCCCGTGGAGGAGGAGTTCCGGGTCGGCACCATGGCGCTGGCCTGGGACGGCGAGGAACAGCGCATGATCGTCGAGGCGCAGGCACTCGTGGAGGTCGAGGCGGAGTCCGACGAGGACCTCGCCGAGGCCGAGGAGCGGCTGCTCCAGGACGAGGAGAACGGCCCGCCCATGCTCCGGGTCCGGCTCACCGGAGCCCAGGCCCGCGCCTTCGCCAAACGGGCCCTCGACGTCGTCAACGCCGGCCGGCCCCCCTGCCCGCTGTGCAGCCTCCCGCTCGACCCGGAAGGACACGTATGTCCGCGCCAGAACGGATACCGTCGCGGAGCGTGACGATCGCCGAGCTGCTCGCACGGGGCGAGCTGAAGGTACGCGGACGGATCCGCGAGGCCTCGAACGCGGTGCTCTACTGCTCCGTGTCCTACGAGGGCCGTGAGGCATTCTGCGTCTACAAGCCCGTCGCCGGGGAACGGCCTCTGTGGGACTTCCCCGACGGCACGCTCGCCCAGCGCGAGGTCGCGGCCTACGAGGTCTCCGAGGCGACCGGCTGGGGGCTCGTGCCCACCACCGTGCTGCGCGACGGACCGTACGGCGAGGGCATGTGCCAGATGTGGATCGAGCCCTCCGCCACGGAGGACGGGGACGGGCTGCTCGCGCTCGTGCCCGGCGAGGAACCCGCCGAGGGCTGGAAGGCCATCGGATTCGCCGAGGTCGGCGAGGGCGAGACGGCCCTGCTCGTGCACGCCGACGACGCCCGGCTGCGACGCCTCGCCGTCCTCGACGCCGTGATCAACAACGCCGACCGCAAGGGCGGCCATCTGCTGCCCGCGCAGGAGGGCCGCCTCTACGCCATCGACCACGGGGTCACCTTCAACGCCGAGAACAAGCTGCGCACCCTGCTGTGGGGATGGGCGGGCGAGCCGCTCACGGACGAGGCCCTTCAGGTCCTGGCCTCCCTGCGCGACGCCCTGGCTCCCGGCGCACCCCTGGCCACCCGCCTGGCCGAACTCGTCACCCCCGCCGAGATCGAGGCCACACGCGCGCGGGTCGAGGGCATGCTCGCCTCCGGAAAGCACCCGGAGCCGAGCGGGGACTGGCCCGCGATCCCCTGGCCTCCGGTGTAGCGCGCCGCCGCGTCCGCACCGCGCGACACGGTCCTGCCAACGTCAGTTCATGCCCAGTTCGTATACGGAAGTCCCGTCCGGTTAGGCTCATGACATGTATGCCTGGCCCGCTTCTGAGGTCCCCGCCCTGCCTGGTGAGGGCCGCGACCTCCGGATCCACGACACCGCGACCGGTGGGCTCGTGACCCTCGCCCCCGGTCCCGTCGCCCGTATCTACGTGTGCGGCATCACGCCGTACGACGCCACCCACATGGGACACGCGGCGACCTACAACGCGTTCGACCTTGTGCAGCGCGTGTGGCTCGACACCAAGCGGCAGGTTCACTATGTCCAGAACGTGACGGACGTCGACGACCCTCTGCTGGAGCGGGCGACGCGCGACGGCATCGACTGGGTGGGACTCGCCGAGAAGGAGACCGCCCTCTTCCGCGAGGACATGACCGCCCTGCGGATGCTGCCGCCGCGCCACTACATAGGCGCCGTCGAGGCGATACCCGGCATCGTGCCGCTCGTCGAGCGGCTGCGGGACGCCGGAGCCGCCTACGAACTCGAAGGCGACGTCTACTTCTCCGTCGAGGCCGACCCCGACTTCGGCAAGGTGTCCAACCTGGACGCCGCCACGATGCGCCTGCTCTCCGCCGAACGCGGCGGCGACCCGGACCGGCCCGGCAAGAAGAACCCCCTCGACCCGATGCTGTGGATGGCCGCCCGCGACGGCGAGCCGAGCTGGGACGGCGGCTCACTGGGCCGCGGCCGCCCCGGCTGGCACATCGAGTGCGTCGCCATCGCCCTCGACCACCTCGGCATGACCTTCGACGTCCAGGGCGGCGGCTCCGACCTCGCCTTCCCGCACCACGAGATGGGCGCCTCGCACGCCCAGGTGCTGACCGGCGAGTTCCCCATGGCCAAGGCGTACGTCCACGCCGGCATGGTCGCGCTGGACGGCGAGAAGATGTCGAAGTCCAAGGGCAACCTGGTCTTCGTGTCCCGGCTGCGGCGTGACGGGGTCGACCCCGCCGCCATCCGGCTGTCGCTGCTCGCGCACCACTACCGGTCCGACTGGGAATGGACGGACGCCGTCCTCGAAGAGGCCGTCGCGCGCCTGGACGACTGGCGGGCCGCGGTGTCCCGTCCCGACGGGCCGTCCGCCGACGCGCTCGTCGCGGAGATCCGCGCCGCGCTCGCCGAGGACCTCGACGCACCGGCCGCGCTCGCCGCGGTCGACCGCTGGGCCGCGCTCCAGCACGAGACGGGCGGCACGGACGAGGGCGCCCCCGGCGTCGTCTCGCGGGCCGTCGACGCCCTCCTCGGCGTCGCCCTGTAGCACCTCGCCCCGCCGCGGTCCCACGAGCGCGGCGGGACACCCGAGTGGGGGGGGGGGGGACCCCCCCCCCCCCGCCGCGGGTGTGGGGATCCCCCCCCCCCGAGCCCGAGGCGCGCAGCGGGGGGGGGGGGCCCGGGGCGG
>NZ_JBHYXD010000176.1:0-8320 GCF_042751995.1 Streptomyces sp. NPDC059371
GTGTACGACCGACCGGATGACGGCGTTCAGTCCGGGGCAGTCGCCGCCGGACGTGAGGACACCACTGCGCATAGCCCGAGATACCGTCTCTAACCGGTCACACGGCCCGGCCACCGAGTTCCCCCGGGCGGCGCCCCCCCCCACCCCACCCCGTACCGGCATAACAAGACATGATCAACAGAATCGTATTTGCATGATCAGAAGAAAACGGACCTGCGCTGGACCAGCAGCTTGTACAGGGTGTGCTGGATCTGCTCCCTGACCTGGTCGGTCAGGTTGAACATCAGCATCGGGTCGTCTGCCGCCTCCGGCGGATAGCCGTCCGTGCGGATCGGCTCGCCGAACTGGATCGTCCACTTGGTGGGCAGCGGGATCGCGCCGAGCGGGCCCAGCCACGGGAAGGTCGGTGTGATCGGGAAGTACGGGAATCCCAGCAGCCGCGCGAGGGTCTTCGCGTTGCCGATCATCGGATAGATCTCCTCCGCCCCGACGATCGAGCACGGAATGATCGGAGTGCCCGCGCGCAGTGCCGTCGAGACGAAGCCGCCCCGGCCGAACCGCTGGAGCTTGTAGCGCTCGCTGAACGGCTTGCCGATGCCCTTGAAGCCCTCAGGCATCACCCCGACCAGTTCACCGCGCTCCAGCAGCCGTTCGGCGTCCTCCGAGCAGGCGAGGGTGTGACCGGCCTTGCGGGCCAGCTCGTTGACGACCGGCAGCATGAACACCAGGTCGGCGGCGAGCAGCCGCAGATGGCGGTTCGCGGGATGGTTGTCGTGGACGGCGACCTGCATCATCAGGCCGTCCAGCGGAAGGGTGCCCGAGTGGTTGGCGACGATCAGGGCGCCACCGTCGGACGGGATGTTCTCGACGCCCTTCACCTCGACGCGGAAGTACTTCTCGTACACCGGCCGGATCAGGGACATCAGGACCTGGTCGGTCAGCTCCTGGTCGTAGCCGAACTCGTCGATCTCGTAGTCGCCGGTGAGCCTGCGGCGCAGGAAGGACAGGCCTCCCGCGATGCGCTGCTCCAGGCTCGTACCCGTACCGCCCTGCTGGGGCGGCTGTTCCTCCTGCGTCACGGGAACATCATCCTGCGGGAGGCCCCGCCCGGGCAGGGGCTGGACCTCGCGTACGACCACGGGCTCACCCTTGCGCCGGCTCCCCGCGGCCCAGCGCCGCGCCGGGCGCTGCACCGCAGCCCCGCGCGAGCGGTCGTCGTCGAACGGAATGACCTTGGCGTCCGCCATCGTTGATGCGCTCCTCAGTTGGCGCTCTGCGTCGGGGGGTGGCCGCCGCCCGGAAGAGACAGTGCGGCGATCTTGTCCACGGCCCCCGCAAGGGCCTCCGGGGGCAGGAGTCCGGGACCCCTGCTCTGGGCGAAGTCCGCGAAGGTCTCCGCCGTCGTGTACTTCGGCTGATAGCCCAGGGTTTCGCGCATCTGGACCGTCGCGACGACCCTGCCGTGCGTGAGCAGTCGCAACTGCTCCGGCGAGAAGTCCGTCACCCCCAGGGTACGCACGGCCGTGCCGGCCCAGCTCAGGGCCGGCAGCAGCAGGGGCACGGTGGGCCGGCCGAGCCGCCGCGCGCACTGCGAGAGCAGCAGGACGCCGTCCCCGGCGATGTTGAACGTGCCGCTGTTGAGCGTGCCCCGCTGCGGCTCGTGCGCGGCGAGCCGCAGCACCTCGATGACGTCACTCTCGTGGACGAACTGGAGCCGCGGGTCGTAGCCGAACACCGTCGGCAGCACCGGCAGCGAGAAGTACGAGGCGAGCGGCGAATCCGCGCTCGGTCCGAGGATGTTGGCGAACCGCAGCACGCACACGGCGACATCGGGCCTGCGGCGCGCGAAGCCGCGTACGTAGCCCTCGACCTCGACCGTGTCCTTCGCGAAGCCGCCGCTGGGCAGCGACTTGGGCGAGGTGGTCTCGGTGAAGACGGCGGGGTCGCGTGGCGCGGAGCCGTAGACGTTCGTGCTGGACTTCACGACGAGCCGCTTGACCGTCGGGGACTTCTGGCAGGCGCCCAGGAGCTGCATGGTGCCGATGACGTTGGTCTCCTTGACCGTGGTCCGGCTGCCGGAGGCCAGCGCCGTTCCCGTCACGTCCATGTGGACGACCGTGTCGACGGAGTACTCGGCGAGCACCCGGGCGATGGTGGGCTGCCGGATGTCGGCCTGCACGAAGTCGGCGCCACCGATGTGGTGCTCGGGCGGCACCGCGTCCACGGCGATCACCCGGTCCACCTGCGGGTCACGCTGGATCCGTCGTACGAACCGGCCCCCGAGCTGCCGGGCCACCCCGGTCACGAGCACGACCTTCCCCAAGATCAGCGCCTTCCTTCCAGAACTGGACGTAGCTCCGCTCGTACCTGCCGCGTTCCCCGTGTGCGCCAACTTAGCGGGTTGATGTTGCGCTGTGATGACCGCCCGATGCACGAAGTGACGACAGCCATGGACGTGCGACCAGACCCAGCCATTCGGCCCACAGCCGCGCGGGGCCCGCGTGGCCGAAGACGTTCGACGGTCGAGCGGCTTTTCGGGGTTCTTCGGCTCGGCCGCCACCGGGCCGGAAGTCGGCTCGGCCGCCGTCGTGCCGGAAGTCCCCTGTCGCCGTGTCAGGGCCCCGGCCGACGGGCGTGCGGCTTTTCCCGACCGGATACGCCTGTGGCCCCCCACCCGCTGGTGAGAGGCCACAGTACGCGTTTCCGCGCGTCGCTTACTTCTTGTTGCGACGCTGAACGCGAGTGCGCTTGAGCAGCTTGCGGTGCTTCTTCTTCGCCATCCGCTTGCGCCGCTTCTTGATAACAGAGCCCACGACTACCCTCGCTCACTTCTCTTTACTCGGTGCTGGGCTGCATGGGCCCACACGACCTATGAGGGGCCAGCCTACCCGTCCGAGAGCTGAGGTCGTAATCGAGGTGATTCCGGGAGATCGCGAACGGTCTCCCGGAACGCCGTCAGGCGGTCTCCACCCCCACATAGCTCTCACGGAGGTACTCGTGAACCGCTTGCTCCGGCACCCGGAAGGACCTCCCCACCCGGATCGCCGGCAGATGGCCGCTGTGCACCAAGCGGTACACGGTCATCTTCGACACTCGCATCACCGAGGCGACTTCCGCCACGGTAAGGAACTGGACCTCGTTCAGAGGCCTCTCGCCTGCAGCCATGTCACACCTGCACCTTCCGCACTCGACGGCCACCGGCTTCCCCTTCCGGTGACTCTTCGTCGCTGCGCACTCACTCCCCAATGTAGGGGCGGGTGATGCGAGTGGGGAAGAGGAGATGCCATCGGCCGCCTACTGTGACAGACACGCCCGATTGAGTACATAGCGAGTAAGCGGTCGGTAGTAATCAGACCGCACAGCGTCATCAAGCGGAACGACGACGGACACCCGTCCCTCTGCCTCCCCGACGAACAGCGCGGGATCGTTCGTATCGGCGAGACCGATGGCCTCGAACCCCAGTTGACCTGCCCCGCAGACCCATCCGTGGTCTCCGATGACCAGTTCCGGGAGGGGGCCGCCGGCCTCGGCGGCGGCCGCCAGAACGGTCCTGACCGGGAGGGGTGAATGGGTGTGTGCGCCGGTCGCACGACCGGCGTCCCCGGCCTTCGGTTCGCGCACCAGCGCGACGCCTTGTACGTAGTCGAGGTTGTATGTGCGTAGGCCGAACCGGGTCGTTATGTCGATAGAGCTACCCTGCGCGGGGGTGAGGACGGTACACCCCGCCGCCGACAGGGCGTCCGCGAGCGCGGCGTAGAAATCGATCAGACGGTGCGGGTGACCCGTACCGAGAAGCACGGGGTGACGGCGTCGGGCGGCTTCACCGAGCCGTTCCGCGAAAGCGTCGAGGGCCGCCAGGGTCCGCTCCGGGTCGATCACATCATGCCCCGAAGTATGTGATGGATCAGCCGAGACCCCGCATTTGTCGGCCATCAACTCGATCAGATCCCGCTGACGCCACGACCATTCGGGATCAAGCCCGAGCAGCAGACGGGGGTCGCCGGCGGCGAAGAGCCGGTAGCTGCGCAGGCTCTCCTCGCGCGACGTGGCCACGGGTCCGGCGAGCCGGGCGGCCAGCAGATGTGCGCGCAAAGCTCCGGTGCTCAACACGTCAGCGATGCTGACGCATCCACCGATGCCCTATGCCCAGAATGCGGAATATGCCCCACAGTTGGGCTAATGGTCCCTACGGAAGCATCCCCCGCAGGGGGAACACGGCCTTGCGTGTCGCCACGATCGCCTGGTCGAGGCGGTCCGCCGGGTCGTACCCCGACTCCCAGTCCTTCCAGGAAACCGGCCACCGGCCGTCCGTCATCCGCATCGGCGCCAACTGCCGTGTGCGGGCGAAGACCTGCTGCCGCCAGCTCTCCGGGACGACCGTCTCCGGCTCGACGGGACGGCCCGCCGCCACGGCCACGAGGTGCGTCCACGAACGCGGCACGACCTCCACCACCGCGTAGCCGCCACCCCCCAGCGCGACCCAGCGCCCGTCGGCGTACGTGTGCGCCAGGTCGTGACAGGCGACCTGCACGGCCCGCTGCGCGTCGAGCGAGACGGCCAGATGCGCGAGCGGGTCCTCGAAATGGGTGTCCGCGCCGTGCTGGGTGACCAGCACCTGCGGCCGGAAGTCGGCGATCAGCTCGGGCACCACGGAGTGGAACGCCCGCAGCCAGCCCGCGTCCCCGGTGCCCGCCGGCAACGCGACATTCACGGCCGTGCCCTCCGCGCTGCCCGCCCCGGTCTCCTCGGGCCACCCGGTCTGCGGGAACAATGTCCGGGGATGCTCGTGCAGCGAGATCGTCAGGACCCGCGGATCCTCCCAGAAGGCCGCCTGGACACCGTCGCCGTGATGCACGTCGACATCGATGTACGCGACCCGCTCGGCGCCCAGTTCCAGCAGCCGGGCGATGGCCAGAGCGGCGTCGTTGTAGACGCAGAACCCGGAGGCGGCGCCGGGCATCGCGTGATGCAGCCCGCCCGCGAAGTTCACCGCGTGCAGCGCCTCACCGCGCCACACGGCCTCCGCGGCCCCCACGGACTGCCCGGCGATCATCGCGGACACCTCGTGCATCCCGGCGAACGCGGGATCGTCCATGGTCCCGAGGCCGTACGACGGGTCGGCCGACGCGGGATCCGCGGAAGCCGCCTTGACGGCCGCCACGTAGTCCTCGCGGTGCACCAGTCGCAGCGTCGAATCCCCGGCGGGCTTCGCCGCGACCACGTCGACGTCGCGGTCGAGCCCGAAGGCGTCGACGAGCCCTCTCGTCAGCCGGAGCCGGACCGGATCCATCGGATGGTCCGGACCGAAGTCATACCCCGTTACTGCCTCGTCCCACATCAGCTGTGCGCGGCCGCTCATGCACGTCACCGTATCGGTCCGGTTGAGCTTCGAACGACCGGGCGTACCCCAGGGTCGCCAGGACCAGCACCATCGGTACGAGCATGGCCCCGCGGTAGTTCCACGCGTCACCCAGCGCGCCCACCAGCGGGGAGCCGATCAGGAACCCGACGTAGTTGAAGATGTTCAGCCGCGCGATCGCCGTGTCCGACGCCCCCGGGAACAGCCTCCCGGCGGCCGCGAAGGTCTGCGGCACGATCACGCACAGCCCGAGCCCCAGCAGCGTGAACCCCAGCATGCCCACCCCGGCCCCGGGCGCGACGGCCACCACTCCGAACCCGAGCGCGGCGACCACCGCGCCCAGCCGCACCACCGCCACGGCCCCGAACCGCCGCACCCCGAGGTCTCCGACAGCCCGCCCCACCAGCGTCATCACCATGTAGACGTTGTACGGAACGGTCGCCATCTGCTCCGAACTGCCCAGCACGTCCTTGAGGTACTTCGCGCTCCAGTTGGAGACCGTCGAGTCCCCGATGTAGGCGAACGTCATCACCAGGCACAGCGGCAGCAGGAGCTTGAAGACGAGGGGACCCGCGCCCGCACCGGCCTGCGCGTCCTCCTTCCCGTCGGCGTCCGCGTCCGCGCCCCCGTCGACGTACCACCGGCTCCCCACCAGGGTGAGCGGCAGCAGCATCAGCACGGCCGGCAGATACGACACGAAGAGCGACAGATGCCAGTGCGCCCCGGCCCACGCGAGCGAGGCGCCCACGATCCCGCCCAGGCTGTACGCGGCGTGGAAACCGAGCATGATGCTGCGCCCGTACGACCGCTGGAGACTCACCCCGAGCATGTTCATCGAGGCGTCGAGACCGCCGACCGCGAGTCCGAAGGCACCGAGGGCGACGGCCACCTCGACGAGCTGGTCGCCGGCGCCGACACCGAGCAGGGCCAGCAGCACGACCGGCTGCGACCACCGCAGGATCCGGCTGGGGCGTATGCGCTTGACGAGATGCTCGGTGGTGACGCTGCCCAGCCCGGCGAGGACCGGGACGGCCGCCAGGAACAGCGGCAGGAGCGCGTCGGAGATCCCGTAGCGGTCCTGGATGGCCGGGATACGCGTCACGAGCAGCGCGAAGGCGGCACCCTGAGCGAAGAAGCTGAACGCCAAAGAGGCCCTACCGCGCCGCAGCACATCTGTCATGGCGGCGAGCGTAGGGCCCCGGCTTACCGGTGGGTAGATCAAGCCGAAGATGAATTTTGCTCAGCTCTTCGGAGGTGGGGGTGGGGAGGGACCGCCGAGGTCTTCGCGGCGGACCCGTCCGGGTCCGCGCTGCGGGGCAACGGGTCCTCCGTGCGGGGCCGTTCAGCGCTGCTTCCCGGCCCCTGCGGCGACCTCGTGCTCCAGCATCTTCTCCATCGGGACGACGGCGAAGCGGCCGCTGAGCAGGAAGGCGAGGACCATCGAGGCGATCATGACGACCGTGCCGAGCCAGACCATGGTGTCGATCGGCAGCGTGTAGGCGCCCACGACCCGCGCGACACACTCACTGAGCAGGACCGTGCCCCACACCAGCGAGAACGTCCGCTCGGCCTTCCGGAACGCCTCGGAGCCCGCCGCCAGCCGGTCCCAGGCCGCGGCCCGCGCCGCGTCGCCCTTCACGAGGAACGGCTTCATCCCCTGCGTCATCATCGGCCGCCCGAGCCTGACGGACACGAGGACACCGATCCCGATCGCGCTGCTGACCCCGCTGTCCTTCGCCAGCATCAGCCGCGGGTCACCGGCGACCAGGCTGAGCGCGAGCCCGACCACGTTGACGAACAGGATCAGCCCGGCCAGTGCGTTGACCTTGCGCTCCTTCACCACGCTCCACACGGTGCGCACGGCCGGCACGACGCTGCTCCAGCCGAGCGCCGCCATCGTGCTCATCCCGAACCCGTTCCTGAGCAGGTAGTACGACCCGACGGGCACCGCCACGTCCACGATCAGCGGCAGGAAGCTCGGCCGGGGGCCGGCGGTCTCCGGCGTGGTGGCCGTTTCCGTCCGGGCAGCGCTGGTGGTCGCTCCGGTGCTGATCTCGGTGGCGGTGATGCTCATGATCGGGTCCCTCCGTCGTAGCTGTGTACGTCCCGTTTCGATGTACTCAGCTTCGCGGTCGGACCCCGCCCTCCGACAGAAACGATCGTCCGGAGCTCGGCATGACAAATGTCAGCGTCCGCCGATGGGAGCCGTCATACCAGCAGGTCAGCCAACTCCCCCATGTCGGCGAAGAGTTGAGTGGCGCCGGTCAGCCGGTCGGCCGGTGTCATGGCGGTGAACCCGTACACGTCCATCCCTGCCGCGTTGGCCGCCTGTACGCCCAGGGGACTGTCCTCGACGACGGCGCACCTCTCCGGTCGTACGCCCATGCGCTCGGCGGCGTGGAGGAACAGGTCGGGGGCCGGCTTGCCCCGCCCGACGTCCTGCGAGCTGAAGATCCGGTCCTCGTCGAACCACCGGTCGAGCCCCGTCGTCCGGTGTCCGACCCGGATCCGCTCGTGACTCCCGGAGGAGGCCACGCAGTACGGCACCCCGTCCGCGGCCAGCTTCTCCAGTACCTGGCCGGCCCCGGGAACCGGCTTCAGCTCCCGTTCGAACGCGGCGAAGACCCGCGCGTGGAAGACGTCGTCGAAGTCGTCCGGCAGCCGCCGGCCGGTGCGCTCCAGGACCAGGTCGTGGATGCGGTGCATCGCGGAGCCCATGTAGTCACGCAGGGAGTCCTCGTACGAGGTGGGGTGCCCCAGTTCGGTGAGGTAGGCGGCCAAGTGGGTATTGGAGATCGGCTCGCTGTCCACAAGGACACCGTCGTTGTCGAAAATAATCAGGTCGTAGCGCATAACAAAGACCCTAAACGCAGAAAACCCCCGGACCGGTATCCCCGGTCCGGGGGTTTTCTCAAAAATTGTTCGGCGGCGTCCTACTCTCCCACAGGGTCCCCCCTGCAG
>NZ_JBHYXD010000177.1:0-8070 GCF_042751995.1 Streptomyces sp. NPDC059371
GCCTTGGCCACGCACCCCTCCCGTACACGTTTCCGGGCGCTCTAGCGGAGGAAGGGGTCCACCGCGACGGCCACGAAGAGGATCGACACGTAGGTGATCGACCAGTGGAACAGCCGCATCTCCTTGAGCTTGCCGCCCGTCTCCTCGGCCTTGGCGCGGTTCTGCAGACCGTGGGCCTCCCACAGCCAGAACCCGCCCGCGCCGAGCGCGACCGCGGTGTAGAACCAGCCCGTGTACCCGAGCGGGGTGAGCAGCAGCGAGACCGCGACCATCACCCAGCTGTAGAGGACGATCTGGCGGGCGACCACCTTGTTGCTCGCGACGACCGGCAGCATCGGCACGCCCACGCGCGCGTAGTCCTCGCGCACCTTCATGGACAGCGGCCAGTAGTGCGGCGGCGTCCAGAAGAACATGACGAGGAAGAGGATGACCGGCGCCCACGACATGGAGTTCGTGACGGACGACCAGCCGATGAGCACGGGCAGACAGCCGGCGATGCCGCCCCAGACGATGTTCTGCGAGGTACGCCGTTTGAGAATCATCGTGTAGACGACGACGTAGAAGAGGAGCGCCCCGAGCGACAGCCAGGCGGACAGCCAGTTGACGGCGAGACCGAACAGCAGGGTCGACACGACCGCCAGCGTGATGCCGAAGGCGAGGCACTCACGGGGGCTGACCATGCCGGTGACGAGCGGGCGCTGCGAGGTCCTCTCCATGAGGGCGTCGATGTCGCGGTCGATGTACATGTTCAGCGCGTTGGCGCCGCCCGCGGACAGGTAGCCGCCGAGGCAGGTGAGGAGCACCAGCTTCAGATCGGGCACGCCCTGCTGGGCCAGGAACATCACCGGAACGGTGGTGATCAGCAGCAGTTCGATGATCCGCGGCTTGGTCAGCGCCACGAACGCCTTGAGACGGGCCCCGAACGGCCGCTGGCCTCGGCTGCTGCTCGTCCCGAGAACACCCGCAGGACGGGATTCGACGGCCGTCACGCACACCCCTGACAGAGACATCCCAGCGAGCCCCCGGATGAAATCCCCGTAAAGGCCCGCGCGTACCACGCCACTGTAGACGTTGCCCAGACCCCGGCATTCGCGGGGGTGGGCCCGTGTTGAGGAGCGCCGCTGGAAGAGCCGGCCGAGACTCGATTGAGCACTCGGACGAGCGGCTCCGTATTCATGTGCCGAACACGGAACGACCCAGTCGGGAGGCGGATCCCGGTGAGTCCCGGCAGTCTGGAATGACTCGAAAAAACGCGCGTACTCACGGGGGTAGGCTCGACAACGGCCGGGGCGCCCAGTGCACCGGCATTTCGACATGTGTGACATGTGGAGAGGAGCCCTGACCCAGGGTGAGCACCAAGCCGACCACCACAGACCTCGAGTGGACCGAGCTGGACCAGCGGGCCGTGGACACCGCCCGCGTCCTGGCCGCCGATGCCGTACAGAAGGTCGGCAACGGCCATCCCGGTACGGCCATGAGCCTGGCGCCCGCCGCGTACACCCTCTTCCAGAAGGTGATGCGGCACGACCCGGCGGACACCGACTGGGTTGGACGGGACCGCTTCGTGCTGTCCGCCGGCCATTCGTCCCTGACCCTCTACACCCAGCTCTACCTGGCCGGTTTCGGCCTGGAGCTGGACGACCTGGAGTCCTTCAGGACCTGGGGCAGCAGGACCCCCGGACACCCCGAGTACGGTCACACGCCGGGCGTGGAGACCACGACCGGTCCGCTCGGCCAGGGTGTCGCCAACGCGGTGGGCATGGCGATGGCCGCCCGCTACGAGCGTGGTCTGTTCGACCCGGAGGCGCCGCAGGGCGAGTCCCCGTTCGACCACTTCATCTACGCGATCGCCGGTGACGGCTGTCTCCAGGAGGGCATCTCCGCGGAGGCCTCCTCCATGGCCGGGCACCAGAAGCTCGGCAACCTGGTCCTGCTGTGGGACGACAACCACATCTCGATCGAGGGCGACACGGAGACCGCGGTCTCCGAGGACACGGTCAAGCGCTTCGAGGCGTACGGCTGGCACGTGCAGCGGATCGCCCCGAAGCCGGACGGCGACCTCGACCCACACGCCATCTACAACGCCATCGAGGCCGCGAAGAAGGTGACGGACAAGCCGTCGTTCATCGCGATGCGCTCGATCATCGCCTGGCCCGCCCCCAACGCGCAGAACACCGAGGCCGCGCACGGCTCGGCGCTCGGCGACGACGAGGTCGCGGCCACCAAGCGCGTCCTCGGCTTCGACCCGGAGAAGTCCTTCGACGTCGCCGCCGAGGTCCTGGCCCACACCCGTCAGGCCCTGGACCGGGGTACCCAGGCCAAGGCCGAGTGGGAGAAGGGCTACGCCGCCTGGCGTACCGCCAACCCGGAGCGCGCGGCGGAGTACGACCGCATCGCAGCGACCGAGCTGCCGAGCGGCTGGGAGGAGAAGCTCCCGGTCTTCGAGGCGGGCACGGGTGTCGCCACCCGCGCCGCGTCCGGCAAGGTGCTCCAGGCCCTCGGCGCGGTCATCCCCGAGCTGTGGGGCGGCTCCGCCGACCTCGCCGGCTCGAACAACACCACGATCGACAAGACCTCCTCCTTCCTCCCGGCGGACAACCCGCTGCCGGAGGCGAACCCGTACGGCCGCACGATCCACTTCGGCATCCGCGAGCACTCCATGGCCGCGGAGATGAACGGCATCGCGCTGCACGGCAACACGCGCATCTACGGCGGCACCTTCCTGGTGTTCTCCGACTACATGCGCAACTCGGTCCGTCTGTCGGCGCTGATGCACCTGCCGGTGACGTACGTGTGGACGCACGACTCGATCGGTCTCGGCGAGGACGGCCCCACCCACCAGCCGGTCGAGCACCTGGCCTCGCTGCGCGCCATCCCCGGCCTCAACGTCGTCCGTCCGGCGGACGCCAACGAGACGGCCATCGCGTGGCGCGAGATCCTCAGGCGCTACACCAAGGTGTTCGGCGAGGGCGCCCCGCACGGTCTCGCGCTCACCCGTCAGGGTGTGCCGACGTACGAGGCGAACGAGGACGCCGCCAAGGGCGGCTACGTGCTGTTCGAGGCCGAGGGCGGCGCGCCCGAGGTCATCCTGATCGGCACCGGCTCCGAGGTGCACGTGGCCGTCGAGGCGCGTGAACGGCTCCAGGCCGCGGGCATCCCCACGCGGGTCGTGTCCATGCCGTGTGTGGAGTGGTTCGACGAGCAGGACCAGGGGTACCGGGACAGCGTCCTGCCGCCGTCGGTGAAGGCCCGTGTCTCGGTCGAGGCGGGAATCGGTCTCACCTGGCACCGCTTCGTCGGGGACGCCGGACGCATTGTTTCGCTGGAGCACTTCGGTGCTTCGGCCGACGGCAAGGTGCTCTTCCGCGAATTCGGTTTCACTGCCGAGAACGTCGCGGAAGCCGCCCGGGAATCGATCGCCGCAGCCCAGCGCTGACGCCGACATACGACACGTAGGAGATGCAATTTCCATGACAGACGCACTCAAGCGCCTCTCCGAGGAAGGCGTCGCGATCTGGCTGGACGACCTGTCGCGCAAGCGGATCACGTCCGGCAACCTTGCCGAGCTGATCGACCAGCAGCACGTCGTGGGCGTCACCACCAACCCGTCGATCTTCCAGAAGGCGATCAGCAGCGGAGACGGCTACGAGCAGCAGGTCTCCGAGCTCGCTGCCCGCAAGGTCACCGTCGACGAGGCCCTGCGCATGATCACCACCGCGGACGTGCGCGACGCCGCCGACATCCTGCGCCCCGTCTTCGACGCCACCGAGGGCCAGGACGGCCGCGTGTCGATCGAGGTCGACCCGCGTCTGGCGCACAACACCACGGCGACGATCGCCGAGGCCAAGCAGCTCGCCTGGCTGGTGGACCGCCCCAACACCCTCATCAAGATCCCGGCCACCAAGGCGGGTCTGCCGGCGATCACCGAGGTCATCGGCCTCGGCATCAGCGTCAACGTCACGCTGATCTTCTCGCTGGAGCGCTACCGCGAGGTCATGGAGGCCTACCTCGCCGGCCTGGAGAAGGCCAAGGAGCGCGGCCTGGACCTCTCGAAGATCCACTCCGTGGCGTCCTTCTTCGTGTCCCGCGTGGACACCGAGATCGACAAGCGGCTCGACGCGCTCGGCACCCCCGAGGCCAAGGCCGCCCGCGGCAAGGCGGGCGTCGCCAACGCCCGGCTCGCGTACGAGGCGTACGAGGAGGTCTTCTCCACCGACCGCTGGTCCGTCCTCGACCGGGCGCAGGCCAACAAGCAGCGCCCGCTGTGGGCCTCGACCGGCGTCAAGGACCCGGCGTACAAGGACACCCTGTACGTCGACGAGCTGGTCGCGCCCAACACGGTGAACACCATGCCGGAGGCCACTCTGGAGGCCACCGAGGACCACGGCCAGATCACCGGCAACACCATCGCCGGTACGTACGAGCAGTCCCGTGCCGAGCTCGACGCCGTCGAGAAGCTCGGGATCGCCTACGACGACGTGGTCCAGCTCCTCGAGGACGAGGGCGTCGAGAAGTTCGAGTCCTCCTGGAACGACCTGCTCAAGTCGACCGAGGCGGAGCTTCAGCGCCTCGCCCCTTCGGAGGGCTGAAACCTTGTCGAGCAGCAACCCGCTGCGTGACCCCGCAGACCGACGGCTCCCGCGTATCGCGGGGCCGTCGGGCCTGGTCATCTTCGGCGTCACGGGCGATTTGTCACGTAAAAAGCTGATGCCCGCGGTGTACGACCTCGCCAACCGGGGTCTCCTTCCGCCGGGCTTCTCCCTCGTCGGGTTCGCCCGCCGCGAGTGGGCCCACGAGGACTTCGCCCAGGAGGTCCACGACGCGGTCAAGGAGCACGCCCGCACGCCCTTCCGCGAGGAGGTCTGGCAGCAGCTCGTCCAGGGCATGCGCTTCGTCCAGGGCACCTTCGACGACGACGACGCCTTCGACCGGCTCCGTTCCACCATCGAGGAGCTGGACAAGGCCCAGGGCACGGGCGGCAACTTCGCCTTCTACCTGTCCGTGCCGCCGTCGGCGTTCCCCGTGGTGATCCAGCAGCTCAAGAAGCACAAGCTGGCGGACCAGTCGGACGGCTCCTGGCGCCGCGCGGTCATCGAGAAGCCCTTCGGCCACGACCTCAAGTCGGCCGAGGAGCTCAACGCGATCGTGCACGAGGTCTTCGCCCCGGACCAGGTCTTCCGCATCGACCACTACCTGGGCAAGGAGACCGTCCAGAACATCCTGGCGCTGCGCTTCGCCAACACGATGTTCGAGCCGATCTGGAACCGGTCGTTCGTCGACCATGTGCAGATCACGATGGCCGAGGACATCGGCATCGGCGGCCGGGCCGGCTACTACGACGGCATCGGCGCCGCCCGTGACGTCATCCAGAACCACCTGCTCCAGCTCATGGCGCTGACCGCCATGGAGGAGCCCTCCTCCTTCGACGCGGACGCGCTCGCCGCGGAGAAGACCAAGGTGCTCGGCGCGACCAGGCTGCCGAAGGACCTCGGCGCCAGCACGGTCCGCGGCCAGTACGCGGCGGGGTGGCAGGGCGGCGAGAAGGTCGTCGGCTACCTCCAGGAGGACGGTATCGACCCCAAGTCGAAGACCGACACCTTCGCCGCGATCAAGGTGGAGGTGGACAACCGCCGCTGGGCGGGCGTCCCGTTCTACCTGCGCACCGGCAAGCGGCTCGGCCGCCGCGTCACCGAGATCGCGGTCGTCTTCCAGCGCGCCCCGCACTCCCCCTTCGACCACACGGCGACGGAGGAGCTGGGCCAGAACGCGATCGTCTTCCGCGTCCAGCCCGACGAGGGCGTCACGGTCCGCTTCGGTTCCAAGGTGCCCGGCACCTCCATGGAGATCCGGGACGTCTCGATGGACTTCGCGTACGGCGAGTCCTTCACGGAGTCGAGCCCGGAGGCGTACGAGCGTCTGATCCTCGACGTGCTGCTCGGTGACTCGAACCTCTTCCCGCGCACCGAGGAGGTCGAGCTGTCCTGGAAGATCCTCGACCCGATCGAGCAGCACTGGGACCAGCACGGCAAGCCCGCGCAGTACCCCTCGGGCACCTGGGGCCCCGTCGAGGCCGACGAAATGCTCGAGCGAGACGGACGGAGCTGGCGTCGCCCATGAAGACCGATCTCACGGACACCACGGCCAGCAAGGTCAACAAGGCCCTCGTCCAGGGCCGACGCGCCATCGGCACGCCCGCCGTCGGCATGGTGCTCACCCTCGTCATCGTCACCGACGAGGAGAACGCGTACGACGCCCTGAAGGCCGCCAACGAGGCCTCGCGCGAGCACCCCTCGCGCACCCTCGTGGTCATCAAGCGCGTCTCCCGCTCGCCCCGCGACCGCACGACGTCCCGCCTCGACGCCGAGGTGCGGCTCGGGGCGGAGGCGGGCACCGGCGAGACGGTGGTGCTGCGCCTGTACGGCGAGGTCATCAACCACGCCCAGTCGGTCGTCCTGCCGCTGCTGCTGCCGGACGCGCCCGTCGTCGTCTGGTGGCCGGTGAACGCGCCGCTCGACCCGGCGAAGGACCCGCTCGGCGCCCTCGCACAGCGCAGGGTGACCGACACCTACGCCGCCGAGGCCCCGGTACGGGAGCTCAACGCCCGCGCCGAGGCCTACACCCCGGGCGACACGGACCTGTCGTGGACCCGCATCACGCCCTGGCGTTCGATGCTGGCCGCGGCCCTGGACCAGGTCGCCTGCGACGTGGACGCGGTCGAGGTGGAGGGCGAGGAGTTCAACCCGAGCTGCGAGCTGCTCGCCATGTGGCTCGCGAACCGGCTGGAGGTCCCCGTCAAGCGGTCGCTGTCCTCGGGCCCCGGTCTGACCGCGGTCCGGCTGGACACGAGCTGCGGCCCGATCGTCCTGGACCGCGCCGACGGCACCCTCGCCACGCTGTCCATCCAGGGGCAGCCCGACCGCGCGGTGGCCCTCAAGCGCCGGGACACGGCCGAGCTGATGGCGGAGGAGCTGCGCCGTCTCGACCCGGACGACACCTACGCCTCGGCGCTGCGCTTCGGGGTGGACCGGCTGAACGCGGCGGGGGACACCGCGGGGACCGGGTCCCCGGGCGGGACCGCGACGGCCACGAAGGCGGCCCCGGTCGCCAAGGACTCCCCCGCGGGGGTGGCCGAGAGGCTCGCAAAGAAGGCGGCGGACAAGGCGGCCGCCGAGTGAACACTCCGCAGCTCGTCGTCCACCGCGACAAGGAACTGATGGCCCAGGCCGCGGCGGCCCGGCTGATCACGAAGATCGTGGACGCGCAGGCCTCGCGCGGCTCCGCCTCGATCGTGCTCACCGGCGGGCGCAACGGCAACGGGCTCCTCGCGGCCCTCGCTTCCGCGCCCGCACGGGACGCGGTCGACTGGGCGCGTCTCGACCTGTGGTGGGGCGACGAGCGGTACCTCCCCGAGGGCGACCCCGACCGCAACGACACGCAGGCCCGCGCGGCCCTGCTCGACGCGGTGCCGCTGGACCCGGCGCGGGTGCACGCGATGCCCGCGTCCGACGGTCCGTACGGCGCCGACGTGGAGGCGGCGGCGGAGTCGTACGCGGCGGAGCTCGCGAAGGCCGCCGGGCCGGAGAACCACGGCCCGGTCCCGGCCTTCGACGTCCTCATGTTGGGCGTCGGTCCCGACACCCACGTGGCCTCGCTCTTCCCGGAGCTGCCCGCGGTGCGGGAGACGGAGCGGACGGTGGTCGGCGTGCACGGCGCGCCCAAGCCGCCGCCGACCCGGATCTCGCTGACCCTGCCCGCGATCCGCTCCGCCCGCGAGGTGTGGCTGCTCGCGGCCGGCGAGGACAAGGCCCAGGCGGCCGCGATCGCCCTGTCCGGCGCGGGCGAGATCCAGGCCCCCGCCGCCGGCGCGTACGGCCGCTCACGCACCCTGTGGCTGCTGGACGCCCCGGCGGCGTCCCAGCTGCCACGTTCGCTGTACCCGCCCGCTTCCGCCTGAGCGGTCCTGTTCGCCCGGACCCCGGGGGGGGGGGGCGGGCGCGGCGCCCCCCGCGCGCCGGCGGGGGGGGGGAGCGGGGGGGGGGGGCCGGGGCGCGGGCCGCGTGTCGCGCGCGG
>NZ_JBHYXD010000178.1:0-7976 GCF_042751995.1 Streptomyces sp. NPDC059371
CAGGGCTGCGCGGACGACGCGGTCGCCGTGCCCGTGCTGCGCGGTGACCGCCCCGAGCAACAGGCCCTCGTCACCGCGCTCGCCGAACTGCACGTGCACGGCGTCTCCTTGGACTGGCAGGTACTCTTCCCCGGCGCTCACCGCGTGACCCTGCCCACCTACGCCTTCCAGCGCGAGCGCTTCTGGCTGGACGGGGACGGGGAATTGGATCTGGCCGCGGCCACCTCGGCCGACGCGGCGGACTCCAGCTTCTGGGACAGCGTGGAGCGCGAGGACGCGGAGTCCCTCGCCGCGACCCTGGGCGTCGGCGCGGACGCGTCGCTGAGCGCGCTCCTGCCCCGGCTGTCCGCATGGCGCCGTCAGCACCGCGAGCAGTCCGTGGTCGACGGCTGGCGCTACCGCGTCACATGGAAGCCACTTGGTTCGCTTCCTCAGCCCGGCGCGTCCGGGACCTGGCTGCTCGTCGTGGCCGGCGAGAGCGACTGGACCGCCTCGGTGCGCACCGCGCTCGGCGAGCGCGGCCTGGAACTGGTGACGCTCGTCGCCGGTCCCGGCACCGACCGCGGGAAGCTGGCCGGCGAGCTGGCCGGGGTCGGCCCGCTGACCGGCGTGCTGTCCCTGCTCGCCGAGGACGAGAGTGCCTCGGCCGGCCACCCCGGCCTGTCGCGCGGCCTCGCCGCGACCCTCTGCCTGGTGCAGGCGCTCGGCGACGCGGGCGTCGACGTCCCGCTGTGGTGCGCCACGCGCGGCGCGGTGGCCGCCGGCCGCTCCGACCGCGTGGACCGCCCGCTGCAGTCGCAGGTGTGGGGCTTCGGCCGGGCGGCGGCGCTGGAATACCCGCAGCGCTGGGGTGGACTGCTCGACCTTCCGGATCTGCTGGACGCCCGCGCCGCGGCCCGCGTGGCCGCCGTTCTCGGCCAGACGGCCGAGGACCAGGTGGCGGTCCGCGCCTCGGGTGCCTTCGGGCGCCGGCTCGTCCGGGCCGCCCACGCCAACGGCCCCGCCCAGAAGTGGTCGCCGCGCGGCACGGTGCTGATCACCGGTGGTACGGGTGCGCTGGGCGGGCATGTGGCCCGCTGGCTCGCCGGTGCCGGTGCGGAGCACCTGGTGCTCACCAGCCGCCGCGGCCCCGCGGCGCCCGGCGTCGCGGAGCTCGTCGCGGAGCTGGAGGACCTCGGTGCGGCCGCGACCGTCGTGGCCTGTGACGCGGTCGACCGTGACGCCCTGCGGGCGCTGCTGGCCGAGCACCCCGTCAATGCCGTCGTCCACGCCGCCGGCGTCGGCGACCACGTCATGATCGACGACTCCGACCCGGCCGGGTTCGCCGGCACGGTGGCGGCCAAGGCCGCAGGTGCCACGCACCTGGACGAACTGCTGGCCGGTCAGGAGCTCGACGCCTTCGTCATGTTCTCCTCGGGCGCCGGCATCTGGGGCGGCGCCGGCCAGGGTGCCTACTCGGCGGCCAACGCCTACCTGGACGCCCTCGCCGAGTACCGGCGGGCGCACGGGCGCACCGCGCTCGCCGTCTCCTGGGGCGGCTGGGCCGAGGGCGGCATGGCCGGCGTCGGCGACGGGGAGGAGATGCTGCGCCGCCGCGGCCTGCCGCCCATGCGGCCCGCCCTCGCGGTCTCCGCCCTCCAGCAGGCGATGGCCGACGGAGAGACCGCCCTCACCGTCGCGGACTTCGACTGGGAGCGGTTCATCGGCCCGTTCACCGTTGTCCGCCCCAGCGCCCTGTTCTCCGACGTGGCCGAGGCGCGCCGCGCCCTGGAGGCGCCGGCCTCCGGCGGCGCCGAAGCCGGCAACGCGCTCGCCGCGAAGCTGACCGGACTGCCGGCGGGCGAGCAGGACCGCACGCTGGTGGACCTCGTCCGTACGCACGCGGCCGCCGTGCTCGGCCACGGTGGCGCCGCGGCGGTGGATCCCGGCCGGGCGTTCAACGACCTCGGCTTCGACTCGCTCACCGCCGTCGAACTGCGCAACAGGCTCAGGGCCGACACCGGCCTGAAGCTGCCCACCACTCTGGTCTTCGACCACCCCAACGCCACGGCCCTGGCCCGGTTCCTGCGCGCCGAACTGCTCGGTTCGCGGGGCGCCGTGCCGCAGGGGCAGCGCACGACCGCCGTCGGCGACGAACCCATCGCGATCGTGGCCATGAGCTGCCGCCTTCCCGGTGGCGTCGACTCGCCCGAGGACCTGTGGCAGCTAGTGACGTCCGGCGGCGACGCGATCTCCGGCTTCCCCGAGGACCGCGGCTGGGACGTCGAAGACCTCTACGACCCCGACCCGGGCAACCCCGGCAAGACCTACGCGCGCGACGGCGGCTTCCTCTACGACGCCGGCGACTTCGATGCCGCGCTGTTCGGGATCTCGCCGCGCGAGGCGCTCGCGATGGACCCGCAGCAGCGCCTGCTGCTGGAGACCACGTGGGAGGCGTTCGAGCGGGCCGGCATCGACCCGTCCTCCCTGAAGGGCAGCCGCACCGGCGTGTTCGTCGGCATGTCCTACCAGGGTTATGGCGCGGGCTTGCCGCAGGTCCCGGAAGGCGTCGAGGGCCACCTGCTCACCGGCAGCGCCGCCAGCGTCGCCTCCGGTCGCGTGGCCTACTCGTTCGGCCTGGAGGGCCCGGCCGTCACCGTCGACACGGCGTGCTCGTCCTCGCTGGTCGCCCTGCACCTGGCCATCCAGTCGCTGCGCAACGGTGAGAGCACGATGGCCGTCGCGGGTGGGGTGAACGTCATGGCCGTACCGGCCGCGTTCGTGGAGTTCAGCCGCCAGCGCGGCCTGTCGCCCGACGGACGGTGCAAGGCGTTCGGCGCCGGCGCTGACGGCACCGGCTGGGCGGAGGGCGTGGGCGTGGTGCTCGTGGAGCGCCTCTCCGACGCCGTGCGCAACGGCCACGAGGTCCTGGCGGTGGTCCGCGGCAGCGCCGTCAACCAGGACGGCGCGTCCAACGGGCTGACCGCGCCGAACGGCCCGGCGCAGCAGCGGGTCATCCGGCAGGCCCTGGCCTCCGCCGGGCTCACCGAGGCCGACGTCGACGCGGTGGAGGCGCACGGTACGGGCACCGCTCTGGGTGACCCGATCGAGGCGCAGGCGCTGCTCGCCACGTACGGCCGGGAGCGACCGGAGGACCGGCCGCTGTGGCTCGGTTCGCTGAAGTCCAACATCGGTCACGCGCAGGCGGCGTCCGGCGTGGCCGGTGTGATCAAGATGGTCATGGCCATGCGCCACGGCGTCCTGCCGCGGACGCTGCACGCGGATGAGCCGACGCCGCACGTGGACTGGTCGGCGGGCGCGGTACGGCTGCTCACCGAGGCCGTGGCGTGGCCGGAGACCGATCACCCGCGCCGCGCCGCCGTGTCGTCCTTCGGCGTCAGCGGCACCAACGCCCACACGATCATCGAGCAGGCCCCCGTGGCCCAACCGGCCGCCGTCGCACCGGTCGAGGTCTCTTCGGCAACCGTGCCGTGGGTCCTGGCCGGCAAGTCCGAGGCCGCGCTGCGCGCCCAGGCCGAGCGCCTGCTGTCCCTCACCGCCGACGGCGCCGAACCGTCCCTCATCGACGTCGGCGTCTCGCTGGCCACCACCCGGACCGCTCTGGAGCACCGCGCCGCCGTGGTCGGTGCCGACCGCGGCCGAATCGCCGAGGGCCTACGGGCCCTGGCCTCGGGGGCGCCCGCTCCCGGTGTCGCCCTCGGCCGCGCCGACACCGGCCAGGTCGGGTTCCTGTTCTCCGGGCAGGGCTCGCAGCACATCGGCATGGGGCGGGAACTGTACGAGGCGTTCCCGGTCTTCGCGGAGGCGTACGACGAGGTGTGCGCCCACCTCGACCGGCACCTCGACCGGCCACTGCGGGACGTGGCTTTCTGCGAGAACGGTCACGAGGACGGCGAGGAGCTGAATCGCACCGTCTTCACCCAGCCCGCGCTGTTCGCGCACGAGGTCGCCGTGCACCGCCTGCTCGAATCGTGGGGCGTGCGGCCGGACTTCCTGGCCGGGCACTCCGTGGGCGAGATCGCGGCCGCGCACGTGGCCGGTGCCCTGTCGCTGGAGGACGCGGCCGCACTGGTGACGGCTCGTGCCGCGCTGATGCAGGCCCTGCCCGCCGGCGGGGCGATGATCGCCGTCCAGGCCACCGAGGACGAGGTGCTGCCGCACCTCACCGACGACATCGGCATCGCGGCGATCAACGGCCCGCAATCCGTCGTGGTTTCCGGAGCGGAGGACGCCGTAGCCGCCGTCGCGGACCACTTCGCCCGGGAGGGCCGCAAGACCTCCCGGCTCACCGTGAGCCACGCGTTCCACTCGCCGCTGATGGACCCCGTGCTGGCGGACTTCGCCCGCGTCGTCGGCGGTCTGCGCTTCGAGACACCCCGGACACCGGTCGTCTCGAACCTCACCGGTGAGCTCATCGACGCGTACACGGCGGACTACTGGGTCCGGCACGTCCGCGAGGCCGTGCGCTTCGCCGACGGCATCCGGACCCTGGCCGAGCTGGGCGTGACCACGTTCGTGGAGACCGGCCCCGGCGCGGTGCTCAGCGCCATGGCCCAGGGCTGCCTGGAAGGCGCGGTCACCGTTCCCTCCGCACGGTCCGGCAGCCCCGAAGCAGAGACGATCACCGGCGCCCTCGCGCAACTCCACGTGCACGGCGTCCCCGTTGACTGGCAGGCGTTCTTCACCGGCCGCGGTGCCCGGCGCGCCGACCTGCCCACCTACGCCTTCCAGCACCGGCGGTACTGGCTGGAGACCACCGCGCCCACGGCCGCCGCCGTCGCGGGAACCGATGCCGTGGAGGCCGGGTTCTGGGAGACGGTGGAGCGCGAGGACACCCAGTCCCTCGCCGCCACCCTCGACCTGTCCGCCGAGCAACTGGACGCGGTGCTGCCCCGGCTGTCCGCGTGGCGCCGGCAGCAGCGCCAGGAGTCCGCCGTGGAAGGCTGGTCCTACCGCACGGGCTGGAAGCCGCTCGGCGGCCTTCGAGCGCACGAACTGCCGGGCGCCTGGCTGTTCCTGGTCACCGAGGACACCGAGGCTGTCGAGTGGACCGCCGCCGTCGCCGACGGGCTCGCCGCCCGCGGGGCCCGGCTGGTCCGGGTGGCGGTCGACCCGGCCGCCGACCGCGGCGCACTGCTGCGGCAGCTCGGCGACGCAGTCCGGGAGATCCCGGTCGACGGTGTGATCTCCCTGCTCGGCACCGACGAGCGGCCCCACAGCGGACACCCGGCTCTCTCCGTCGGCATCGCGCTGTCCCTCGCGCTCGTCCAGGCCCTTGGCGACGCGGGAATCGACGCCCCGCTGTGGACGCTGACCAGGTCGGCCATGTCCACCGGCCGTGCGGACTCGGTGCCGAGCGCCACCCAGAACGCCGTCTGGGGCCTCGGCCGGGTCGCCGCGCTGGAGCACGCGCCGCGCTGGGGCGGTCTGATCGACCTCCCGGACACGGTCGACGACCGGGTCGCCGACCGCCTCGCCGCGGTGCTCGGCCGGTCGGCCGAGGAACAGTCGGCAGGAGACCGGTCGGCCGAGGACCAGATCGCGATCCGCGCCCGCGGCGTCTTCGGCCGCAGGCTGTCCCACACCGCCACCCGCAGGAACACCCGGACCGGGCAGCGGTGGACACCGCGCGGCACGGTGCTGATCACCGGTGGTACGGGTGCGTTGGGCGGGCACGTCTCCCGCTGGCTCGCCGGTGCCGGTGCCGAGCACCTGGTGCTCACCAGCCGCCGGGGCGCCGACGCGCCCGGCGCGACCGCGCTCAGGGCCGAACTGGAGGAGCTGGGAGCGCGCGTCACCCTCGCCGCGTGCGACGTCGCCGACCGCGAAGCGCTCGCCGCGCTGCTCGCCGAGCACCCGGTGAACGCCGTTGTCCACACGGCGGGCGTGGACCACTTGGAGCCGCTGGAGACCATGACACCGGGCTCCTTCGCCGACGTGCTGTCCGCCAAGGCAGCCGGAGCCCTGCACCTCGACGCGCTCCTCGCCGACCGGGAACTCGACGCCTTCGTCCTCTTCTCGTCCATCGCCGGTGTGTGGGGCAGCGGCCACCAGGCCGCCTACGCGGCGGCCAACGCCCTGCTCGACGGACTCGCCGAACGCCGCCGGGCCCAAGGCCTGCCGGCGACCGCCGTGGCCTGGGGCCCGTGGGCCGACGGCGGCATGGCCGAGGCCGACGGCGCGGACGAACGACTGCGCCGCCGCGGCCTGATCCCGATGCCCGCCACGCTCGCCGTGGCCGGTCTCCGGCAGGCGCTGGACTCCGGCGAGGCGACCGCCACAGTGGCCGACATCGACTGGGAGCGGTTCCTGCCCCCGTTCACCATGGGCCGCCCGAGCGCCCTGCTCGGCGACCTCCCGGAGGCCGAGCGGATCCTCACCGCGGGCAGCACCGTCGGCGGGCCCGGCACGGCCGCCGCTTCACCCCTTGCCGGCCGCCTCACCGGGATGCCCGAGACCGAGCAGCACGCGCTGCTGGTCGACCTCGTCCGCACACACGCGGCGGCCGTCCTCGGCCACAACAGCGCCGGCGAGGTCGAGGCCGACCGGGCCTTCAAGGACCTGGGCTTCGACTCCCTGACCGCCGTCGAACTGCGCAACAAGCTCAATGCCGAGACCGGCCTCGCACTGCCGCCCACTCTGGTCTTCGACCACCCCAACGCCCAGGCACTCGCCCGGCTACTGCGCACCGAGCTCACCGGCCTCACCATCGCGGCCGCACCGGAAGCCGCCGCCGCGCCCGCCGAGGACGACGACCCCATCGCGATCGTCGGCATGGCGTGCCGGTATCCGGGCGGGGTGCGCTCGCCGGAGGACCTGTGGCAGTTGGTGGCCGCCGGTGGTGACGCGGTCGGCGAGTTCCCGGCGGACCGGGGCTGGGACGTGGAGGACATCTACGATCCGGACCCGGACGCGACGGGGAAGACGTACACGCGCCGCGGTGGATTTCTGTACGAGGCGGGGGAGTTCGACCCGGGTTTCTTCGGGATCAGCCCGCGTGAGGCCGTGGCGATGGACCCGCAGCAGCGGCTGCTGCTGGAGACCACGTGGGAGACGTTCGAGCGCGCCGGCATCGACGCGGAGTCGCTGCGCGGCAGCCGTACCGGAGTCTTCGTCGGCTCCGGCTACCAGGACTACGCCGCCCAGGCCTTCAACGCGATCGACGACTCCGAGGGCTTCTTCGGCACGGGCAACTCGGCGAGCATCATGTCCGGCCGTATCGCCTACACCCTCGGCCTGGAGGGCCCGGCGGTCACCGTCGACACGGCGTGCTCGTCGTCGCTCGTGGCTCTGCACTGGGCGGTCCAGGCCCTCCGTAACGGCGAGTGCTCCATGGCGCTGGCCGGGGGCGTGATGGTCATGTCCACCCCGCGTGCCTTCGTGGAGTTCAGTCGCCAGCGCGGGCTGGCCGCCGACGGCCGCTGCAAGGCGTTCGGCGCCGCGGCCGACGGCACCGGCTGGGCCGAGGGCGTCGGCATGCTCCTGGTGGAACGGCTGTCCGATGCCCGCCGCAACGGGCACCAAGTGCTCGCCGTCGTCCGCGGCAGCGCCGTCAACCAGGACGGCGCGTCCAACGGCCTGACCGCGCCGAACGGCCCGGCGCAGCAGCGGGTCATCCGTCAGGCACTCACCTCCGCGGGCCTCACCACCGCCGACGTCGATGTGGTGGAGGCGCACGGTACGGGCACGAGGCTGGGCGACCCGATCGAGGCGCAGGCACTGCTCGCCACGTACGGCCGGGAGCGACCCGAAGGACAGCCGCTGTGGCTGGGCTCGTTGAAGTCCAACATCGGTCACGCGCAGGCGGCCGCGGGCGTCGGCGGCATCATCAAGATGGTGATGGCGATGCGCCACGGCGTCCTGCCGCGGACGTTGCACGCGGATGAGCCGACGCCGCATGTGGATTGGTCGGCCGGTGATGTCCGGCTGCTGACCGAGGCCGTCGACTGGCCCGATTGGGACCGTCCGCGCCGTGC